>JAPLAT010000514.1 GCA_026393175.1 Pseudonocardiales bacterium | reverse complement strand
ACCTCGTAGACCGGGATCGTCTCCTGGGGCGGGGCGCCGCCCTCGGGCCGGTAGGTCTGGTACCAGACGTGCCAGGTGTTCTCGTCGTCCATCGGCACGCGGATCTGGAACGTCGCCAGCCCCGCCGCGCCGACGCGCAGCATGTGCGGGAACACCAGCGGGTGCCCGACCTTCCAGTCCTCGTCCTCCTCGGTGTGCCCCTCCAGGACGCGGCGCTTGAGGATGCCGTGCTCGAAGACCTCGAAGGCGACCTTGACGTGCTTCTTCGTGACGACGGGCAGCGGCCCGCCGCGGCCGTCGAGCTCGCGCAGGAACGAGCCGTAGCGCCCGTGCAGCCACTCGACGTGGTACGGGTCGACGGAGTTCTCCATGATCTGCACGAAGTTGCAGGGCAGCTCGGCGTGCCCGATGTCGCGCCACGCGTCGTCCCAGACGAACAGGTCGTAGCGGGGCAGCTCCGGGGCGGGCAGCGGGCCGAGGTAGGCGAACACCAGCCCGCCCAGCTCCTGCACCGGGTACGCGGTCGCGCGGATGCGGTCCTTGAACGTGGAGTCGGCCGGCTCGCCCGGCTGTTCGAGGCAGGTCCCGTCGGCGTCGAAGCGCCAGCCGTGGTAGCCGCAGCGCAGCCCGACGTCCTCCGTGCAGCCGAGCCAGAGCGCGGCGCGCCGGTGCGGGCACTGCTCCGCGAGCAGGCCGACGGTGCCGCTGCCGTCGCGGTAGAGCACGAGGTCCTCGCCGAGGAGGCGCCGCCGCACGGGCACCCGGGTGGCCATGTCGTGGGTCGCGACCGGCCACCAGTACCGCCGGAGGAGCTCACCCATGGGAGTGCCCGGTCCGACCCGCGTCAGCCGCTCGTTCTTCGCCGCGCTCAGCATGGCGACGACCGTAGGAACCGTCGTGACCAGCGGGAAGGGACGTGTTCGGCACGGGAGAACGTGCCCCGGGCACCGGGGGGACGTTCTCCAGGCGCGAACGGGGTGCTTGCCGCCGGGTGTGGGCGCTGTCACGGTCCGACGAACCGAACCTGACCGAGGAGTTCGCATGGCCAACGTCGTCCCCGTCGAGCCCTACACGGGGGAGTGGTACCCCGGCTTCCGGCCCGAGTACCTGACCTCGCCGTTCATCGTCGACGGCACCGGACCGTTCACGAAGGAGGACGAGGACAAGTTCTGGTTCCTCGACTTCCACTGGTCGCGCGGGCTCACGCCCCTGGCGGCCTTCACGTGGGGCCAGGACGGCTACTGCTGGGGCACCCAGCACGCCGCCGAGGCCCTCCCGCTGCCCCCCGGCCGCGGCATCACCTCGCGCTTCGCCGGGACCCACCTCTACGGCTCGGCCATCCCGGAGTCCGACCCCCGCGAGATCGGGGCGCGGGCCAACCGCCTCGGCACGAACCTGCCGCACTTCCTGCAGAACTACCGCTCCATCTGGGCCGCCGGGCGCGACGAGCTGGAGGCGACCTGGGACCACTTCCAGAGCCTGGACCTGACGGCGGTCCCGACCGGTGACCTGCCCGGCCTGATCGCCGCGGCCCGCCGCTACCACAAGCGGTCCATGGAGATCCACTTCAACGTCATGTACCCGATGCTGGTGAACTTCCTCGGCTTCTACGGCGCCTGCGCCGAGATGGGGATCGACACCAACCAGATCGGCAAGTTCCTCCAGGGCGAGGACACCAAGATCATGGAGACCGACCGCGGGCTCGCCGAGCTGGCGCGCAAGGCCAAGGCGGCCGGCCTGCGGCAGGTGTTCGAGGACAACTCCGGCACCGACATCCGCACCGCGCTGTCCGCGCACGGCGGCTCGGCGTCGCAGTGGCTCACCGACTTCGACGACTTCCTGCAGGTCTACGGCCACCGCCAGGAGGCCACCTGCGACGTGGGCGTGCCGAGCTGGATCGAGGACAACACGATCCCGCTCGACATGATCCGGAGCTTCGTGCTCAAGGACGAGGACCACGACTTCGAGGCCGCCGCCCGCAACGCCCTCGCCGAGCGCGACGGCGCGATCGACGCGGCGCGGTCGGGCCTCACGCGCGAGGAGCAGGCCGTGTTCGACGCGGGCCTGCAGTCCAACCAGGAGGCGAACTTCCCCTGGTGGCAGGACGACCACAACTACTACATCGACCTCAAGGTGATGATCCCGCTGCGCCGGGTCTGCCAGGAGCTCGCCCGCCGGACCGGGGCCGACGGCAAGGACGACATGCTCTACCTGTTCTGGCCGGAGCTGCTCGACGTCGCCCACGGCAAGCCGTACTCGGGCGAGCTGAAGAGCCTCGTCGCGGACCGCCGCCAGTACTTCGACCACTGGGGCGCGCAGCGCGGGTCCATGCCCAAGGTGCTCGGCACGGTCCCGGAGACCGTCGAGGACCCGGTGCTCATCGAGATCTTCGGGCTCAACCCGTCCTCGATCCGCGCCGTGCAGAACCCCAACGCCGCGCAGGAGACCGTGCTGTCCGGCGTCGCGGCGGCGAAGGGCCAGGCCACCGGCATCGCCCGGGTGCTGCAGAGCAGCGACGACATGCACCGGCTGGAGCCCGGGTCGATCCTGGTGTGCGAGTCCACCTCGCCCTCCTGGACCCCGGCGTTCGGCAAGATCGCCGGCGCGGTCTGCGACGGCGGCGGCATGCTCAGCCACGCCGCGATCGTCGGCCGCGAGTACGGCGTCCCGACGGTGACGGCCGTGGGCATCGCGACCATCGCCATCGGCGACGGCGACCAGATCGAGGTCGACGGCACCAACGGGCGGGTCACCATCCTGAAGCGGGCCTCGGAGCTGGTCGAGGCGTGAAGGCGATCGTCTGGGTGGACGGCGACCCGGCCGCGGCGGTGGCCGCGGCCGGGTCGAAGATGGGCCGGCTCTCCGAGCTGCACCGGGCGGGGGTGCAGGTGCCCGACGGGTTCGCGGTCACCGTCGACGCCTACCGCCGGCACTGCACGGACTCGGGTCTGGACCCGCGGATCGACGAGGTCCTGGCCGGCCTCGGGTCCGCACCGACCGACGCCGAGGTGGAGGCGGCGTCCCGCACGATCCGCGCGATGGTCGAGGCGACGCCGATGTCGGCGGAGCTGGAGGCGGAGATCGTCGACGCCTACGAGGAGCTGTGCCTGCGGGCCACCGACGTCAACGTGCCGACGGCCGTGCGGTCCTCGGCGACGGGCGAGGACGCCGCGGACGCGAGCTTCGCCGGCATCTTCGACACCTACCTGGGCGTCTCCGGCGCCCCGCGGGTCCTCGATGCCGTGCGGCAGTGCTGGGGGTCGCTGTTCACCGGCCGCGCCCTGGCCTACCGGCTGCGCAAGGGGATCTCCCACCACGCGATGCCGATCGCCGTGGGCGTCATCGAGCTGATCCACGCCCGCGCGTCGGGGGTGGCGTTCTCGGTGCACCCGGTGACCGGCAAGCCGGACCGCGTCGTCATCGAGACGTCGTGGGGCTGGGGCGAGGCGATCGTGCAGGGTCTCGTCGACCCCGACCACGTCGAGGTCGGCAAGGCCGACGGCCGGGTGCTCCGCTACGACGTGGCGCACAAGAAGGTCGTCTCGGCGTTCGACTTCGCCGACGGCCGGGTCACCGAGATCGACATGCCGGCCAAGCTCGCCGACCGCCGGGTGCTCGACGAGGAGCAGATCGCGGCGATCACCTCGGCCGTGCTGTCGATCGAGGAGCACTACGGCTACCCGGTCGACGTGGAGTGGGTGATCTCGCGGCACCGCCGGGAGGGCGACCCGATCTGCATCGTGCAGTCCCGCCCGGTCACGGTCACCGCGGCCGAGCAGGAGCACACGCCCGCGGCCTACGACCCCGTGGCGCTGGCGCAGAAGTACGTGTTCAGCGGGAAGCCGATCCCCGGCCGGTAGGCGGCTGCGCCGCCCGTGCGCACGTAGAGGTGTTCTCGCACCCCTGCGTGCGCACGGGCGGCGTCAGCCGCAGGAGCGGTCGCCGGTGAGCACCGGGTGGCCGCCGGAGACGATGTCGGCAGGCAGCAGGCAGCCGGCCACGGAGCCGTCGGGCTCCACCACGAACTGCGCGACCGCGGTGCGCGAGCCCTCGGCGGAGTTGCGCGGCCACACGAAGTTGCCCAGGCCCCACGCGATGGGCCGGCCGGCGTGCTCGCCCAGCGGCTGCAGCCGGTGCGAGTGGTGGCCGAAGATCCCGTCGGCGCCGGCGTCGATCATCGCGCGGGCCCGCTCGACGTCCTCGGCGCGCGGCTCGACGTCGAGCTCCACGCCCCAGTGGATGGAGACGAACACCAGGTCGGCGCCCTCGTCGGCCAGCCGGATCGCCTCGGTCATGGACGCGATGTCGTCGCCGTCGGCCATGCCGGGCCGCGAGTCCGTGGCCAGCCAGTCGCCCGAGGGCACGACGCCGCCGAAGCCGAGCACGGCGACCGTCCAGCCGCCGACCTCGACGATCGCCGGGGTGTTCGCCGCCTCCGCGTCCTCGCCGATCCCGACGGGGGCGATGCCGGCGGCGCGGACGTGGCCGATCGAGTCGAGCAGCGCGACCGGGCCGTAGTCGCCGCTGTGGTTGTTGGCCAGGTTCGCGACCTCGACGCCCGCCTCCCGCGCCGCGGGCAGCGCGGCCGGGTCGCAGCGGAAGGTGAACTCCTTGGGCACCGGCGCGCCGCGGTCCGACACCGGGCACTCCAGGTTGACCACCGTGAGGTCGTCCTCGGTGAACAGGCCCTCCAGGCCGGACCAGGCGTGCGCCCAGCCCTCCTGGGCCAGCGCCGGGACGTAGTCCGGGTCGAGGTTGACGTCGCCGGTGCCGCTGACGACGATGCGCCGCCGCTCCGGTGTCCCGACCGGCTCGGTCACCGTGGTGGGGGCCGCGGCCGGGGCGCCCGCGGAGGTCACCGGCGCCGGGTTCCCGGCGACCACGGTCGACGTGCCGCAGGCGGCCAGCGCGGCCGCCAGCAGGACGGCGGCGGGCAGGAGGAGGGCGGGGACGGGCAGCGGGGAGCGCACACCGGTGGGTCGCCGGCAGCGGGTCGCGCGTTGCATCAGGGTGCCTCCGCCAGCAGGGCCGCCAGCACGGCTGGCACGTCGGTGATGATCGCGTCGACGCCCAGGTCGCGGGTGCGCCGCAGGTCGGCGACGTCGTCGACGGTCCACACGCTCACCGCCAGCCCGTGCGCGTGCGCCGCGTCGACGACGGACTGGTCGACGACGGCGAGGTCGGGGTTGACCTCGGTCGCGAAGCCCGCCGCGGCCCGCAGGGCGGCCGGGTCCAGCGGCTCCTCGACGAGCAGCCCGAGCGGGACGTCCGGGGCGAGCGCGTGCACCCGCCGCACGCAGGCGTGGTCGAAGGACTGCACGAGCACGTCGTCCCCGGGGCGGAGCGCGGCCACCACCTGCCGCTCGACGCCGGGGTAGCGGGCCGGGTCCTTCAGCTCCAGGTGCACGCCCGCGCGGCCGCGGACCAGGTCGAGCAGCTCGTCGAGGGTCGGGATGCGCTCCCCGGCGAACCGGGGGGCGAACCACGACCCGGCGTCGAGGCGGCGCAGCTCCGCCAGCGTGAACGCGCCCACCGGGTCGCCCGCCCTGGCGGGCCCGACGTCGGTGGTGCGGCGCAGGTCGGCGTCGTGCACGAGGACCAGGACGCCGTCGGCGGTGCGCTGGACGTCGACCTCGACCCGGTCCGCGCCCTGGGCGAGGGCGAGCTCGACCGCGGCGAGGGTGTTCTCCGGGGCGTCGGCGGAGGCGCCGCGGTGCGCGATGACCTGGGTCACAGCGGCAGTGTGCCCGGCCGCGGCCCGGACCGGGCGCGCGACACGGCCGTCCCCGGCCCGACCGTGCCCGACCCGTGTCCGGCCGCGCCCGGACTCAGCCCGGCCGGTGCCCCAGCCGGCGCGAGACCACGGCGGCGGACTCCACGACCCCCGCGCGGATCCGGCGCAGCGGGCCGGGCCCGCCCCGGTCGGTGGGGGCGGCGACGGACAGCGCCGCGATCACGGTGCCGGTCCGGTCGCGCACCGGCGCCGCCACGGACACGACGCCGACCCGGCTCTCCTCGCGGTTCTCCGCCCACCCGCGCGCGGCGATCTCGCCCAGCCGCGCCCGCAGGACGCCCTCGTCGACGATCGAGTACGGGGTCGTCCGCGTCGGGGTCCAGGCGCGCAGCCGCGCGTCGAGCTCGGCCGGGGACAGCGCGGCGAGCAGCGTCTTCCCGGTGCTCGTCGTCGGGGCGGGCAGCCGGGTGCCGACGCGGGAGAAGATCCGCACGGTGTGCGGGCTCTCCAGCCGGTCGACATAGACCGACTCGCAGCCGTCGAGCACCGCGAGCTGCACGGTCTCCCCGGTGGAGGCCCGCAGCGTCGCCATCACCGGCAGGGCCGCCTCGTGCAGGTCGAGGTCGCCCGCCACCGCGCCGATGTCGTGCAGGGCCAGCCCCAGCCGGTAGCCCCGCGGCGAGCGCTCCACCAGCCGCTCGGCCGCGAGGGTGGCGAGCAGCCGGTGGGTCGAGGACGTCGAGAGCCCCAGCCGGCGGGCGAGCTCGGAGACCCCCAGCTCGCGGTCGCTGCGGGAGAACTCCTTGAGCAGCCGGGCGGCGTTGCGCACCGACGCGACTTCCGAGCTTCCCGGCATGCGGGAAGCATCCCTTCCCGGGGCGCGCGGCGCCACCTACCGTTCGCGCCATGCTGACCGCGGAGCAGAACGACCAGTTGACCCAGGTCGAGGCCGGCACGCCGATGGGGGAGGTGCTGCGCCGCTACTGGTACCCGGTGGCGTTCACCCGCGAGCTCGAGGAGTTCCCCGTCAAGCGGGTCGAGCTGCTCGGCGACTTCTTCGCGCTGTGGCGCTCGCCGTCGGGCCGCTACGGGATCATCCCCGAGCCGTGCCCGCACCGGAAGGCGTCGATGGCCTACGGCGTGGTGGAGGCCGACGGCCTGCGCTGCCCGTACCACGGCTGGAAGTTCGACACCGACGGCGCGTGCACCGACCAGCCCGCGGAGAAGGACAACACGAACTTCCAGGAGCGGGTGCGCGCCACCGCCGGGAAGGTCGAGGAGATGGGCGGGCTCGTGTGGGCCTACGTCGGCCCCGACGACGACGACTTCAGGGCCCCGAAGCTGCCGCGCTTCGACACCTACGTGATGGAGGGCTACCGCGACATCGGCTGGGCCGACCTGCCCTGCAACTACGTGCAGATCATGGAGAACGCGGTCGACCCGCACCACGTCGAGTTCCTGCACGGGCGGTACTTCGAGTTCGTCGGCAGGCACGAGGGCTTCACGGCTCCGGCGTCCTTCGGCAAGGAGCACGTCAAGATCGGCTTCACCCCGTTCGAGTGGGGCATCATCAAGCGCCGGGTGCTCAAGGGCGCCACCGAGGAGAACGACGACTGGAAGGTCGGCCACCCGCTGGTCTTCCCCTACAACATGCGGGTGGGCGGCGGCGGCATCCACCAGATGCAGATCCGGGTGCCGATCAACCGCACGACCACGCGGTTCATGCTCTACACGGTGCACGCCCCCGACGGCTACGAGCACGTGGAGCAGCCGCAGATCCCGGACTACCGGATCCCGGTCCTCGACGAGCACGGCCGGCACGTCACCAACTACGTCGAGGGCCAGGACATCATGGCCTGGGTGACGCAGGGGGCGATCACCGACCGCACCACCGAGCACCTGGGCCGCAGCGACATCGGCGTGGCGATGCTGCGCAAGATGTTCCGCGAGCAGATGGACCTCGTCGCGAACGGGGAGGACCCGCTGGGCACGATCCGCGAGGAGCACGAGCGGATCGACCTGCCGTGCGAGAAGGACAAGTTCCACGCCGGCGGGGCGCAGTTCGCCCTGGACTTCTGCGACATGGGCTCGACCCGGTTCTCCCCGGTGCTCGACACCATCAAGAAGATCCACATCTCGGCGGCGGACAAGATCGCGGCGGAGCGGGCGGCCGCCGCGGAGGCCGGGGCGTGACCTCGGGGGTGGACCGGCGGTCCACCGCCCCCGTGGACCGGAGGTTCGAGCCGGACGCGGCGGCGCACCGCCGGGACGCCCCGCGGTTCTGCCCGCGCTGCGCCGCGCCCCTCGCGATGGCCACGGAGTTCTGGGAGGCCGAGGAGCGGCGCTTCTACTGCTCGTGCACCGGCTGCCGCTGGACCGGCGAGATCACCCCGACCGGCGACGTCGCGACGGGGCACGAGCCGGAGCACTGACCGTCCGGCCGCGCCCGGCCGGGCTCAGTCCGTCACGGGACGGTCGGGTGCGGCCGGTCCCGGGAGGAGCCGCTGCAGGGCGTAGAGCCACGGCACGGCGAGCACCAGGCTGCCCAGCACGTCGGAGGGGTGGTGGGCGCCGCGGTAGAGCCGGGCGCCCGCCACGAGCACCACGGCGGCGACGGCCGTCGCGAGGACGAGCCAGCGCCACCAGGCCCGCGTCGCGCCGAGCACGACCACCGCGACCCCGCCGTAGAGCGCGACGGCGGCGGCCGTGTGCCCGGACGGGAAGCTCGACGTCGGTGGCAGCTGGGCGTCGAGCGGCCGGACGTCGGGGCGCTCCCGGCCGGTGATGGACGCGGTCGCCATGAACAGCAGCGTCTCGCCGACGATCGCCGCGGTGAGCAGCACCGCCGGGCGCCACCGGCGCAGGACCGCGAGCGCGAGCACGACCGCCACCAGGCCGAGCAGGACGACCACACCGGTGTTGCCCAGCTCGGCCGCCGGCCCGGACAGCGCGTCGAGCGCGGGGGTGCGCAGCGCCTCCACCGCCCGGACGGCGCCGGTGTCGGCCGCGGCCAGCGGGGTGTCGGCCAGCCCGTGCGTCACCAACTGGCCCAGCGCGAGCATCACCCCGAGCAGGGCCACCGCGACGACGAGCAGCCGGGCGGCGACGGTGCGGCGCCGGTCCGGCGGAGTGCTCGCCGGTGCCGGGGCCAGCGCGCCGGCCGCCGCGGGGTCCAGGCCGTCCCGCCACGGCGCGCCGCGCTCGCCCGGCCCGGCGCGGAAGGCGAGGGCCGTCACGGCGAGCCAGGCCGCGCCGAGCAGCCACCCGGCGACGACGTCGGTGAGGAAGTGCACGCCCAGCGCGACGCGCGTCAGCCCGACGGCGAGGACCACGAGCGCGCCCACCACGATCGCGGGCCGCCGGAACCGGGGGGCCAGGGCGGGCAGCAGAGCGAGCAGCAGGACGCCCACCCACACCGTCACCGTCGTGGTGTGGCCGCTGGGGAAGCTCGGCCCGCCCGCGGTGGAGACGGGCGCCTCGACCACCGGGCGCAGCCGTCCGACCAGCACCTTCAGCGCCGGGACGAGCGCCAGCGCGCCCAGTCCGGTGACCACGGCGAACAGCGCCGGCCCGCGCCGGCCGCGCACCAGCAGCACGACGGCGAGCAGCGCGACGACGCCCGCGCCGAACGCCGTCGTGCCCAGCGTGGTCACCGCCTCCAGCAGCCCCACCAGCCACGGCCGGGGCGCGACGGCGGCGTTGGCCGCGCCGGCCAGCGCCTCGTCCAGGGCCACGATCGGGCCCGCGGCCGCCCACAGCAGGGCCACGGCGGCCAGCCCGCCGGCGAGGACCAGGGCGAGGCCGGCCGCGCTCGTGACCGCGAAGCGCGCGGCGGTGCGGCGGGACGGGTCGGCGGCGTCGCTGTCGTCGATGACCTGCACCGGCGCAGGGTGGACCACCCCGGCCCGCCCCGCCCGGTGAGCTGCGCCGATCGGTCCAACGCCCCCGGCGCGGGGTCAGGCGCCGCCTTCCGGGCCCGCGAAGGCGAGGCCCCGGGTGGCCAGTTCCTCGGTGAGGATCCGGACCGCCTTCGGGCCCACTCCGTGCAGCGCGAGCAGCTCCGCGGACGTGACGCGGGTGAGGTGCGCCCAGCGGGTGTAGCCGTGCACCGCCAGGGCGCGGCGGGCGGGGCGGCCCAGCCGGGCGGGGAACTCGCTGTCGGCCGCGGCGGCGTCCGACTCCGGGGCGCCGGGCGTGCCGGGGTCGACCGGGGCCGGCACCAGCCGGGCCAGCGACCGCAGCCCGGCGACGACGTCGGCGCCCGAGGGGGCGTCCCGCGGCCCGGCGAGCCACTGCAGCATCACCCCGGAGACCAGGGCGAGCTGCACGGCCCCGAGCGTGCGGGCGTCGTGCTCCGAGACCGCGTCGGGGGTGGTGCCCAGCAGCGCGGCGGCCAGGCCGCGCCGCGCCGCGGCGTACCCCTCGGCGAGCACCGCGCGCAGCGGCTCCTCGTGGTCGGACTGCACCAGCGCGTCGACGGTCGCCATCGCGACCTCGCGGCGCTCGGTGATCGAGGCGACCAGGGCGTCCCACAGCGCGGCCTGCGGGTCGGCGGCCCGCGCCGACTCCTGCACCGCCCGGCCGACCTGCTCGCCCCACTCGGCCATCGTCGCGACCATGGCCAGGCCGAGGAGGGCCTCGCGGGACCCGAAGTGGTAGCCGATGGCGGCGTGGCTGACGCCGGCCGCGGCCGCGATGTCGCGGACGGTCGTGCGGCCCCACCCCCGCTCGCGCAGGCAGCGCGTCGCGCCGGCCAGCAGGTCCTCCCGGTTGCCCATGCCGGGATCGTAGAGCCTCTTGACCGAATGGTTCAACCACTTGGATTGACCACATGGACAAGACCGGCCTACGCTCCCGGCAACCGACCCGAGGAGCCGCCGTGACCGAGCCGACGATCCCCGCCGCGGTGACGGTCCGCGGCTACCGGGAGGCCGACCGGGAGGCCCTGCGCGCGCTGTTCGCCCGGGCGGGGGAGGGGACCCCGACGGAGGTGCTGTGGGGGCACCCGGCGTCCGAGGCCGCGGTCTACCTCGACCCCTACGTCGAGCACCTGCCCGGGTCGCTGCTGGTCGCGGACGAGGGCGGCGTGCTCGTCGGCTACCTCACCGGCTGCCCCGACGGTGCCCTCCTGCCCGGCGAGGGCGCCCGGTGGGAGCGGGCGGCCCGCACGCACCGGCTCCACGCGCGGGCGCGCCCGGCGGCGTTCCTGGCGCGCGCGGTGCTCGACCAGGCCCGCGGGGCCGTGCGTGGGCGGCCGCAGGCGGGGGAGTTCGCCGACCCGCGCTGGCCCGCGCACCTGCACGTCACCCTCGCGCCCGCGGCCCGGGGGCGCGGCATCGGCTCGGCGCTGCTGGTGCGCTGGCTCGATCTGCTGCGCGCGGCCGGCTCGCCGGGCTGCCACCTGCAGACGCTCGTCGAGAACACCGGCGCCGTGCGGTTCTTCGCCCGGCACGGCTTCCTCGCCCACGGCCCGACGCCGCCGGTCCCCGGGCTGCGCGACGCGCGCGGGCGGCGGGTGCACCAGCTGACGATGGTCCGGACCCTGTGACCCGCGGCGCCCGGCTCAGCCCTCGCCGCGGGCGTGCGCGCGCAGCCGCTCCGCCCAGGACCGGGCGGCGGGCTTCTCGCCGACGTCGGCGTGCGGGCGCCCCTCGTGCTCGACCACCGGGTAGACGCCCAGCCGGTACTGCGCGGCGGTGCGGCAGGCCCCGGTCTCCAGGTCGAAGGCGTACCAGTGCCAGGGGCAGTGCACCCGGCCGTGGCGGATCCGGCCCTCGACGAGCGGGCCCGCGTTGTGCGGGCACAGCGCGTCGGTGACGTGGTGGCCGCCGTCGACGGGGAAGACGGCGAACCTCCTGCCGTCGGGGGCGACGACCTCGCGCGGGCCGTCGCCCTCGGGCAGGGGGAGCAGCATCAGCGCCGGCCGGAGTCCCGCAGCGCCGCCAGCGACTCGCCCCCGACGAACCAGTGCTCGGGCTCGCACTCGGTGACCACCACGCGCACGTTCTCCCGGGGCGCGCCGATCGACTCGTGCACGGCCGCCGTCACCGCCTCGCCCAGCGCGGTGAGCTGTTCGGGCGTGCGGCCCTTCGCGAGCGTGATCTGGATCAGGGGCACGGGGCGGGTCAGCCTCCTTCGTCGGCCCGTGCGCGCCGGGGAGTGCGAGAACACTTCCCGCCGCGCACGGGGGTCGTTCAGCGGCAGCCGAGCTCGACGGTGCCGAGCCGGTCGATCGAGGCGACGACCACGTCGCCCGCCGTGACGGGCACGGCGGCGGTGAGCCCGCCGGAGAGCACCACCTCGCCAGCCGAGAGGCCCTCGCCGTCGGCGGCCATCGTGCGCACCATCCACGCGACGGCGGCGGCCGGGTGCCCGAGCGACGCCGCGCCGGACGCCGTCGCGACGACCTCGCCGTTCTTCTCCAGCACGACGCCGACCAGCCGCAGGTCGATGCCCGCGGGCGGCACCGGGGTGCCGACGACGAAGCGGCCCGCCGAGGTGTTGTCGGC
>JAPLAT010000384.1 GCA_026393175.1 Pseudonocardiales bacterium | reverse complement strand
CCTGCAGCCCCGCCGACCTGCACACCTGGGGCGCCGCACTGATCGAGGCCCTCGACGCCGACGGACCCGAACCCGACGACGACCACCCACCCGTGCAGGTCAACGAGCTACGGCTACGCCGCCACCGCGACCGCCCCGGCGTCACCCTCACCGGCCGCTTCGACGACGCCGCCATGTTCGACGCCATCGCCACCGTCCTCGACATCGCCACCCGACCCGGCACGACCGGCACCGACACGACAGACACCGGCGCCACGGGCACGGGCACGGGCACGGGCACGACAGGTACCGGAGCCCTTGGCCACCGCAGGACAGGTGCGGGCACGGGCACGACAGGCGCCAGCACCACCGATGCGGCTACGGGCATAGGCACGAGAAGCGCCAGCAGCGGCAGGACCGAAACCGGGACCGCGACCGGGATCATCGGCGCGCCGGACAGCACCTCGGCAGGCGGCGGCACCACGGTCACCGGCACGACAGCCGACGGCGCGGCCACGAGCGGCACGGGTGACATCACCGCCGGGGACGCCACACGCGCCGCGGGGACGGTCACCGTCGGCGCCCGCGACCTCGTCGACGACCGCACCCCCGCCCAACGCCGCGCCGCCGCCCTGGCCGACGCCTGCGCCTACGTCCTCGACCACGGGAACCTGCCCCGCACGGGCGGCACCCGCCCCCACCTCACCGTCCTGGTCCGGCTCGAGGACCTGGAAGACCGCGCCCGCGCCGCCGTGCTCGACCTCGGCGGCACCCTCACCCCGGCCGGCCTCCGCATGCTCGCGTGCGACGCCGCCGTCGTCCCCGTGGTCCTCGGAGGGCAGGGTCAGCCCCTCGACGTCGGCCGCGCCACCCGCACCGTCCCCGAAGGGCTCCGCCGCGCCGTCACCGCCCGCGACCGCGGCTGCGCCCGCTGCGGGCGACCACCCTCATGGTGCGAGATCCACCACCTCCACCCCTGGCACGACGGCGGCCCCACCGCCCTGCACAACCTGCTCATGCTCTGCCGCGCCTGCCACCGCCTGATCCACCACGCCGGCTGGACCGCCCACCTCACCCCCACCGGCCCCGAGTTCACCCCGCCGGCCTGGATCGACCCCGATCGCCGCCCCCGCCCCGGCCCACCCCGCACGATCGACCTCGACGCCCTCCTCGCCGCCGCCCGCGACGCCACGACCGACTCCGGACGGGACCCCGCACCACCGGGCCGCTCACCGGCCGGCGCCCTGCACTGAATTCCCGGACCGTGCCGGGCCCGCCCGATCGCGCGCGCTCCGAGCAGTCCAGATCGGCGGCCGTCGCCGTGCAGTCACAGGTATGACGCGGACGTCTGCGGGTGACGCCGGGCCGAGCCGCGTCGAGACGGCCACCGCTCGACGACGCCCGGGCCGGTGCCGAATCTCGACGGGAACCTCCCGCCGCCGACACACGCGGCTGGTCCCCGGACGTCACCGACGACGCGCCCACACCAGGCGGGGCCCGCGATGACCCCGGAGGCGGGGGGTGTCTCCCGCGACGATCGCCTTGCCCGGGCCCTCGTCCGGCCGTGCCGGGCCGACCGTGCTCCGGTGATCGAGGAGCCGTGGGTCACGTCCGGTCGCGGGGCCGTGGCCGAGGGCGGGCTCACCGACGCGCTCGGCGCGAGCGAACCCTGCGAAGCGCCGCACAGGGCGGCGCGGCAAGCCATGTGGACGCCGGCCGCCCTGTTGGTGCGAGGCCGACCGCCGACATCACCGTTCGTGGTGAACGATCGCCCTGCACGCGGTGTCGCGCTGCCCGACGACTGCGACGCCGACCCGTTCGTGCTCGGTGCGAGCCGCGGAGGAACGTTGGGCTGCCCCGTGCGGTCGATCGCGCACCTCACGAGCGGACCCGCGCAACTCGGGCGGAGCCGTGCACGGTCAGGGCACTCGAGCAGCACAACCTGCGACCCGAGCCGCACACCGGCCGAGCAGGACAAGGCCCGCGGGTCAGCCCCCGACGGCCAGCCGCTCCCCGCCCAGCACGGCACCGGCGAGCGCCTGGTAGTCGGCCTCCCCACCACTGCCGGTGAGGAGCACGCGCACGCCGTCGAGCTCGCCGATCCAGATGGGCTCGTCGTCCTCCGAGCCGTAGACGACGAACCTCTGGCCCGCGACGTCGGTGGTGCCGAGCGCGGGGGCGCCGGCGGCGCCGGTCTCGGACGCCAGGAGGGCCTCCTCCGTGCCGTCGCTCTGCACCACGCGCAGGTAGCGGCCCTCCGGGGTGAGGTAGCCGACGCGCACAGCCCGGCCGTCGGCAGGGTCGGCGGGGTCGAGGAGGTCCTGGCCTGCGGAGTTGGAGCGCCACCCGGGCGGCACGGCGGGGATCCGCAGCGCGAACGGCACGACCGGGGCGAGGCGGCGCAGCTCGGCCGGGGCGTCGACGACCGGCACGGCGCCGGAGTCGATCGTCGGCCCGCCGGGGCTGAACGAGCAGCCGCGGGTGAGGCCGCCGACGAACCCGACGACGACCACCAGCACCGCGAGCGCGACGAGCATGTCGCGCACGGTGAGCGCGGAGCGGGCGGGCTTCCGGGGCGGCTCGGACATGACCACCATCATCCCCGCCGATCCGGACAGGGGCCTGTCCGGTCTGGGAGTATCAGACATCGCCCGTCACCCTGGAGGACGTTGATGACCACCCCCGGCACCGCAACGCCGCGCCGCCGCGAGGCACCCGACCGCAACCTCGCGATGGAGCTGGTCCGGGTCACGGAGGCGGCGGCCATGGCCGCGGGGCGCTGGGTCGGGCGCGGGGACAAGAACGGCGGGGACGGCGCCGCGGTCGACGCGATGCGCCAGCTCATCGGCAGCGTGTCCATGCGCGGCGTCGTGGTGATCGGCGAGGGCGAGAAGGACGAGGCGCCCATGCTGTTCAACGGCGAGGAGGTCGGCAACGGCGAGGGCCCGTGGTGCGACGTGGCCGTCGACCCGATCGACGGCACCACGCTGATGGCCAAGGGCATGCCGAACTCGGTGGCCGTGCTGGCCGTGGCCGAGCGGGGCGCGATGTTCGACCCGTCGGCGGTGTTCTACATGGAGAAGCTGGCCGTCGGCCCCGAGGCGGCGGACGTCATCGACCTCACCGCCCCCGTCGCCGAGAACATCCGCCGCGTGGCCGCGGCGAAGCACCTCGGCGTCAGCGACGTCACCGTCTGCGTGCTCGACCGCCCCCGCCACGACCAGCTCGTCTCCGAGATCCGCAGCACCGGTGCGCGCATCCACTTCCTGTCCGACGGCGACGTGGCCGGCGCGATCTCCGCCGCGCGCCCCGACACCGGCGTCGACATGCTCTACGGCATCGGCGGCACGCCCGAGGGGATCATCACCGCGGCCGCGATGAAGTGCATGGGCGGCGCGATGCAGGGCCGGCTGTGGCCCCGCGACGACGAGGAGCGCGCGAAGGCGGTCGCGGCGGGCCACGACCTGGACCGCGTGCTCACCGCCGACGAGCTGGTGCGCGGCGACAACGTGTTCTTCTGCGCCACCGGCATCACCGACGGCGACCTGCTGCGCGGCGTGCACTACCGCGGCGGCGGCTGCACGACGCAGTCGATCGTGATGCGGTCGAAGTCGGGCACCGTCCGCATGATCGACGGCTACCACCGGCTGACGAAGCTGCGGGAGTACTCCTCGGTCGACTTCGACCTCTCCGACGAGCAGCTCGCCGCCCTCGAC
>JAPLAT010000050.1 GCA_026393175.1 Pseudonocardiales bacterium | reverse complement strand
ATGACGATGGCCGTCACCCACGCGCTGGCCACGGGCAAGCAGGGCGTGATCTGCGCCTCCACCGGCAACACCTCGGCCTCGGCGGCCGCGTACGCCGCCCGGGCCGGGCTGACCTGCGCCGTGCTCGTGCCGCAGGGCAAGATCGCGCTGGGCAAGCTCGCCCAGGCGGTCGCGCACGGCGCGCGTATCCTGCAGATCGACGGCAACTTCGACGACTGCCTCGAGCTGGCCCGCAAGACCGCGGCCGACTACGAGGTGGCCGCGCTCGTCAACTCCGTGAACCCGACGCGGATCGCGGGGCAGGCCAGCGCCGCCTACGAGATCTGCGACGAGCTGGGCCGGGCCCCCGACGTGCACTGCCTGCCGGTCGGCAACGCCGGCAACATCACCGCCTACTGGGCGGGCTACGGCGCCTACCTGCGCGACGGGCTGATCCCCGCCCCGCCGCGGATGTTCGGGTTCCAGGCCGCCGGGGCCGCGCCGCTCGTGCACGGCGCGCCGGTCAAGCACCCGGAGACGATCGCGACGGCCATCCGGATCGGGGCCCCGGCGTCGTGGGCGCAGGCCGTGGCCGCGCGCGAGGAGTCGGACGGCCGGTTCGCCGCCGTCACCGACGAGGAGATCCTCGCCGCCTACCGGCTGCTGTCCGAGCGCGAGGCCGTGTTCGTCGAGCCCGCGTCGGCGGCGAGCGTGGCCGGGCTGCTGCAGTCCGCGGCCGACGGCACGCTGCCCCGCGGCTCGCTGGTGGTGTGCACGGTCACCGGGCACGGGCTCAAGGACCCCGACACCGCCCTGCTCACCGCGCCCGCGCCGACCGTCGTCCCGATCGACCCGACCGCCGTCGCCGCAGCGCTGGAGCTGGTCTGATGGGACGCCCGTCGTCGGTGCGGGTGCGGGTGCCCGCGTCCTCGGCGAACCTCGGCCCCGGCTTCGACTCCCTCGGCCTCGCCCTGGGCCTCTACGACGAGGTCGAGGCGTGCGTCGCGGACGACGGCGTCACCGTCGAGGTGGAGGGCGAGGGCGCCGGCCAGGTGCCCTGTGACGAACGGCACCTCGTGGTCCGCGCCATGCGCACGGCCTGGAACCTCACCGGCGACGCGCCCGCCGGGCTGCGGCTGCGCTGCCGCAACGCGATCCCGCACTCGCGCGGGCTGGGCAGCTCCGCGGCCGCCGCCGTCGCGGGCGCGGTGGCCGCCGTCGTCCTCGCCGGGCGCGACGCGGAGTCCGAGCGCGACACGGTGCTGCAGGTCACGGCCGGGATGGAGGGCCACGCCGACAACGCGGCGGCCAGCCTCCTCGGCGGTTTCGTCGTCGCCTGGGAGACGGCCGGGAACACGGAGAGCCGTTTCCACGCTGTACGTCTCGACGTGCACCCCGGGATCGCCCCGGTGGCGTACGTCGCCGGGGTCGAGTCGCTGACCTCCACCACCCGTGGCCTGCTGCCCGACCGGGTCCCCCTGGTCGACGCGGCGTTCACCGGGAGCCGCACGGCGCTGGCCGTGCTCGCGTTCACCCAGCGCCCCGAGCTGCTGATGCCCGCCACCGAGGACCGCCTGCACCAGGGCTACCGGCGTCCGGCCTACCCGGACTCGGCCGACCTGGTCGACGCCCTCCGGGCGCACGGCGTGCCCGCCACCGTCTCCGGTGCGGGGCCGACCGTGCTGGCGCTGACGACCGGTGCGCCGGTGCCCACCGGCATCGACACGGCCGGTTTCACGGCCCTGCCGCTGCCCGTCGACACGCTCGGCGCGGTCGTCGAGATCGGCTGAGCGCCCGGCCGGTGCGCCACGCCGGACGGGGTGGTGGTTGCCGTGACCAGCGGGGGAGTCTAGTCTCGGCGTCGCAACGGCGTTCCACGCGTCATCCGCGTGGCCACTCGGGCCTGCTGCGCATCCCAGTACCGCGATCGGGAGATCCCACGCTGGATGCCGACCCGGTCCGCCCGGGAGGCCTGCCCCCGCGAGAGTCGCAGCGACCGTCGCTCCTGCCCGTCGGGGCAGTGCGCACCGTCCCGGCACACCGCAGAGAGGACACGTCGTCCGGCACAGACGTCCGGACGAGTGCGAGACATCCGCTGACCTGGGCGATCCCGGTCGGTCAGGAAGGACATTCGTGAGCGAGACCGATCTCGTCAGCACCCCTCCCGCCAAGAAGCGGGGCGGCCTCACCGGAATGGTGCTGGCGGAGCTCCGCCAGCTGGCCGAGGAGCTGAAGATCTCCGGCACCGCGGGGATGCGCAAGGGCGATCTCATCGCCGCCATCAAGGAGCGCCAGGCCGCCGGGTCCACCGCGGCCGCCGCCGCGGCCCCGCAGCTGTCGCTGCCCGACGCCGCGGCGCCCGCCGAGGCCGCCGCCAACGGCGCCCCGCCGGCCAAGACCCGCCGCCGCCGCACCGCGTCGCGCCC
>JAPLAT010000204.1 GCA_026393175.1 Pseudonocardiales bacterium | reverse complement strand
GCGCCGGGGTCCTGGGGCACGAAGACGCCGACGGTGCCGATCCTCCCGGTGAAGCGCACCGAGGCGACCAGCCGGTTCATCGTCAGGTTGGGCTGCTCCGTGCCGTCGGGCTCGTGCGCCTGGTAGCCGACGCACTCGCAGCCGTTGTCCGCGCCCAGCCCCATCGTCTGGTCCAGGACGGCCTGCACCGGGTCGACCTTGGAGTCGTCGATGGCGATCGCCCCGATCGACTCGGCGAGCCGCAGCCGGTCGGGGTGGCGGTCGACGACCATCACCTTGCCCGCCCCCCGGATGGTCGCCGACAGGGCCGCCATCAGCCCGACCGGGCCGGCGCCGTAGATCACCGTCTGGTCGCCGGGCTTGACGCCGGCCATCTCCGTGGCGTGGTAGCCGGTCGGGAAGATGTCGGCGAGCATCACGTAGTCGGCCTGGCGCTCCTGGGCGTCCTCCCCCAGCCGCAGGCAGTTGAAGTCGCCCCACGGCACGCGCAGCAGATCGGCCTGCCCGCCGCCGTAGGGGCCCATGTCGGCGAAGCCGTACGCGGCACCGGCCATGCTCGGCTCCGGCTGCGCGGTGAGGCAGTAGTTCGTGAGCTGGCGCTCGCAGTTCTTGCAGTGCCCGCACGCGATGTTGAACGGCAGCACGACCCAGTCGCCCACCCGGACCTTGTCGACGCCGTCGCCGACCTCGATCACCTGGCCCATGTTCTCGTGCCCGAACCAGCGGCCCGGCTCGAAGTCGGTCCGCCCCTCGTACATGTGCAGGTCCGAGCCGCAGATGTTCGTCGAGGTGATGCGCACCAGGACGTCGGTCGGCCGCTCGATCCGCGCGTCCGGCACGTCCTTCACGCTGACCTGTCGCGGGCCGTCGTAGACCACTGCCCTCACGCTGCCTCCTCGTCCACTGACCCCTGCCCCTCCCCGGGAGCCGGATCTCCATCACACCGGCCCGACACCGGCCCGGATATCGGCAGACCTGCCTATAACGGGCCCGGACACCGCCGGGCGCCGCGCGGATCGGTCGCCCTGCCGATGGCGGGGAGCGGCGCCGTCCCGTTCCCTGGGGGGTCCCCCGCCCCGCCACCGCCGGCGCGCCGACCCCTCCCCGAGGACCACCCGCATGGACATCGGCCTCATCGCCCCCGCGGGGGTCGCCGTGCCCCCGCCCGCCGGCCGCGGCACGGGTGCGGTGATCGACCGGTTGGCGCGCGGGCTCGTCCGCGCGGGCCACCGGGTGCTGCTCGCCGCCGCGGCCGGCAGCACCTGCCCGGTGCCCCTGGTCGGCGGCACCGGCCCGGCCGCCGAGGGCGCCGACCAGCTCGCCGACCTGCGCCACGTGGTCGTCTGCCGCACGGCCATGGCCCGGGCGGACGTCGTGCACGACCACACCGTCACCGGTCCGCTGCACCACCGCCCCCGGCCGGGGCAACCCCTGGTCGCGACCGCCCACGGCCCCTTCGACGCGACGTCGGGCCCGATGTACCGGGCGATGCGCGGGGTCGCCGTCCTGGCCGTGTCCCACGCCCAGGCCGCCACCGCCGCGGGGGTCCCGCTGGCCGGCGTGATCCACCAGGGACTGGACGTCGGGTCGGTCCCGGTGGGCCGCGGCACCGGCGGGTACGCGAGCTTCGTGGGACGCATGTCCGCGGGGTCGGGCGCCCGCGAGGCGGCCCTCGTCGCCCGGGTCGCGGGCGTGCCGCTGCGGATGTCGGCCGACCTGCGCGGAGCGGCCGAGCGCGCGTTCTTCGACGCGCGCGTCGCGCCGCTGCTGGGCGGGGACGTCGAGTTCCTGGGGGAGCTGGGGCGCGCCGAGGAGCTCGAGCTCGTGGGGGACTCCTTCGCGCTGGTGCACCCCGGCCGCGCGGAGCCGTCCGGCCTGACGATGATCGAGGCGCTGGCCACCGGCACCCCCGTCGTCGCCACGCCGTCCGGCGCGGCCCCTGAGGTCGTCGAGGACGGGGTCACCGGCCTGCTGTGCCCGAACGGGATCACGATGGCCGCCGCGCTGCCGGACGCCGCTCTGCTCGACCGGGCGGCCTGCCGCGCGTCCGCCGTGTGCCGCTTCAGCACGGAGCGGATGGTCGGCGCGCACGTCCGGCTCTACGAGGACCTGCTGTCCGGTCCGCCTGTGGCCCGCCGGCCTGCGGTGCCGTAGGGCCGGCCCGGCCCCGGCCGGCCGGAGTGGTCAGCCGGCGCGGTCGGCGGACGGCTCCGGCCGGGCGAGGTCCGTGCCGAGCGGGCCCAGGTCGGCGCCCTGCCGGACCAGCTCCGCCTGCACGGCCGCGACCTCCACCTCGCGCGGAACCCGGCCCGAGGCCGCCGCGAGCGCCGCGCAGACCCGGCGGCCTGGCCGGTGGCCATGGCGGTGGGCGTGACCCGGTAGGACGAGTGGGCCTCGTGCGTGCCGGAGATGCAGCGCCCCGCCGTGAGCAGGTCGTCGACGTGGCGCGGCAGCAGGCAGCGCAGCGGCACGTCGTAGGCGTCCCCCGGCGGCACCGACCGCAGCACGGTGCCCTTGCCCTCCGGGTTGTGGATGTCGACCGGGTAGGTCCCGCGCGCGATCACGTCGTCGAACTTGCGGGCGCCCAGGATGTCCTCGCCCGTGAGCACGTGGTCGCCGAGCACCCGCCGCGTCTCCCGGACGCCGACCTGCACGCCGCTCTGCACGACGTAGGAGTCGGCGAAGCCGGGCACGTAGTCCTGCAGGAACGCCGCGATCCGGGCCATCTGCCGGTGGCTGACCGCCTCGGCGCGGGTGAGGTCGAAGACGTCGGTGCCGAAGACCTGCGTGACCCGGGTCGAGTTGACCGCGACCTCCCCCGGGTGCGCGGAGCGGAAGAACAGGATGTCCTCGCGGGGCAGGTCCAGGTCGCCCGCCGCGGTCGCCTCCTCCACGAGGTCCCAGAGGCCGTGGACGCTGCGCCACTGGTCGGGGTGCTCGGCCACGTAGCGCGCGAACGGCTCGGGGTCGAAGCCCACGACGCGGAACATGAGCGTCATCGGCTGCACCAGCCCGTCGCTCTCGCGGCCGATCTCGTAGGGCGCCCCGGCCGCCGCGGCGATGTCGCCGTCCCCGGTGCAGTCGACCGTCACGCGGGCGCTGACGACGACCGGCCCCGACTTGGTCTCGAACACCACCTCGCCTGCCCGGCCCGGCGTCCGGACCCCGCTGGCGAAGGCGTGCAGCAGGTACCGGACCCCCGCGGCGTCGAGCAGGTCCAGCGCCACCTGCTTGAAGACCTCGGGGTCGAAGGGCACGGTGTACCCCGTCTCCGGGGACGGCAGGACCGCACCGCCCGCCCGGACCAGCCGGTCGATGACCTCGATGTGCTTGCCCGCCACGACCGGCTCGCCCTCGCCGTGGTCGGTGGGGAACAGGCTCACGTCGCCCAGCCGCGGCGGCTGCGGGCGGCGGGTGTGGAACGACATCCACGGCATCACGAGCGCCGCGGTCGCGTTGCCGCCCAGGAACCCGTACCGCTCGACGAGGACGACGTCGGCGCCCGCGTCGGCCGCCGCGAGCGCGGCCCCGATCCCGGCCGGGCCGCCCCCGACGACGAGGACGTCGGCCTCAGCCGCGTGTGACGCTGAGCGCGGGGCCAGCGTCAGGCGCTCCCCGGAGACCGGCCTGGTCAAGGGCGGCACGCTCCGCTCCCTCCTGCTCGACGGGGACGCCCGCCACCGCGGGCGGCGGCGGTGTCGCCGGCGCCGCCGCCGGCGGCGGTGTCGCCGCTGCCGGCGCCGCGGCCAGGACGTCGAGCACGTGCCGCAGCGGGGCGGCCGACCGCCGCCGGAGCCTCTCGATCCGGGCCCCGATGCGCCCGGCGTCGGTCTGGCGCTCGTCCCAGAGCCGGTCGACCGACGCCAGCAGGGTGCCGACGGCGTCCCGCTCCAGGCTGGCCGGGGTGTCGATGCCCAGTGTCCGCGCGAAGTCCGCGACCTTGCCCGCGTAGGGCAGCGGCAGGAAGGGCACGCCGGCGAGGGCGGCGAAGATCAGGAAGTGCAGCCGCATGCCGACCGCGACGTCCATGTGCTGCATCAGCCCGAGGACCTCGCGGGGCCCGTACGTGCCGTGCAGGACCCGGGCCCGGTCGGGGGCCGTCATCCGGGCCAGCACGGCGTGGCTCTCGCGGACGTCGCCGCGCTCCATCGGGACGAACACCACCTGGCCGCCGTAGCGGTGCACCGCGAAGTCGGCGACCGCGGCGAGGGTGCCGTGGTAGGTCTCCACCCCGAGGTGGGGTGCCGCCCGCCCCGGTTCCCGGACCGACACGGCGATGAGCCGCCCGGTGGTGTCCAGGCCGTTGCGCACCAGCGCGTCGTTCGGGACCGGGTCGGCGCGGAGCAGCAGCGCCGGGTCGGCCGCGACCTCGATGGCCCGATCGACGCCGACCTCCTCCAGCACGCGCTTGCTCCCCTCGTCGCGCACGGTCACCCGGGTCATCGCCGAGACGACCTCGCGCACGGCGCCGCGGTCCTCCGCCGTCGTGAGCGGCCCGACGCCGAGCGCGTACCCGACGGTCGGCACGCCGTTGCGGTGGGCCGTCCGCACGTGCCGGAGGTACTCCGTGGCCTCGCCGTCGTAGAGCAGCCCGCCCCCGCCGAGGACGAGGACGTCGAGCCCGGCGATGGCCTCGGTGACGGCGTCGCACCGGCCCCGGCGGGCGTCGACGACGCGGTCGGCGGGGTGGGCGTCGCGGGTGTGCGCGGGGTCGCGGGAGAAGACCACGACCTGGGCGAAGGGCACGGCCTCGCGCACGCTGCCGAGGATCGAGGTGAGGATCGCCTCGTCGCCGGTGTTGAGCCCGCCGTAGGAACCGAGCAGTCCGATGGTGGTCATGGGCCGTCCCTGTGGTGGCCGGCCGGGTCGGAGGCATCGCGGGCGCACCGACCCGACCGGAGTTCGGATGGTGGGGGGCTAACCGCGGCCGAACATCCTCCTGGTGCGGGTGACCACGAACCAGGCCGCCACGACCCACGGGCCGGCGACGACGATCGGGTCCATCCACTGGTGCTTGAGGTCGGCCCGGTGCTGCCCGAGGCGCGACCTCAGGCCGTGGTGGGTGAACTCGCCCCGCAGGCCCGTCTGGGTGAGCGGGTTGTCGGGACGCAGCGTGGCGAACGACTTCAGGTGGCTCTCCCACGCGTCGACGCGGTCGGCGAGCACCAGGAGCAGCCAGTGCGCGGTCTGCCCCTCGCTGTAGCGGCCGTAGGAGAGCCTGCGCAGGGCCCCGGACACGCCCTTGGGCGGGCAGGTCGTCCCGAAGACCGGGGGGAGGGACGCGTGCTCGAGCGAGCGCTCCCGGGGCCACTTCTCGGGCTGGCGGTCCGGGAACTCCCAGTGCGCCCCGGTGTCCTCCTGGAGCACGAGCCGGCGCCCCGACGGGCGGTCGGCCGGGTCGAGGTCCACCCCCCAGCCCGGGATGCGCGCGCGCAGCGCGTCGCTGGACTCGGCGATCGGCGGCTTCTGCGACGTGTACGGCATGGTCGGGCTCCCTGTCTCGGGTCGCGGTCTCAGGTGGCGTTCGGGACGACGAGGGGCTTGATGCAGCCGTCCAGCTTGGCGGAGAAGACGTGGTAGCCCTCGGCGATGTGCTCGAGGGGGAAGCGGTGCGTCACGAGCTCGCTGGGCCGGAGGTGGCCGTTGCGCACGTGCTCGAACAGCCGCGGCCACTGCCTCTTCACCGGGGTCTGGTTGGAGTGCAGGGTGAGGCCCTTGTTCATCAGGTCACCCATCTTCACGCTGGTGAACAGCGGGCCGTAGGCGCCGACCACCGAGATCGTCCCGCCCTTGCGGACGGTGTCGATCGCCCAGTTCAGCGCCACCGGGGAACCGCCGCCCTGCAGCTTGAGCTTGGCCGCCGTGACGTGCTGGAGGAGCGCCCCGTCGGCCTCCGCGCCGACGGCGTCGATGGCGACGTCCGCGCCGAAGAAGTCGGTCTGCTTCTTCATCTCGAGGACGATGTCGCCGTACTGCGTGAAGTTGTACGTCTCGGCCTGGGCGAACTCCCGCGCCTTCTTCAGCCGGTAGTCCAGGTGGTCGATGACGATGACGCGACCCGCGCCCATGAGCCACGCGGACCGCGCCGCGACGAGCCCCACCGGCACGGCCCCGAAGACGACCACCACGTCGCCCTCGACGATGTCGCCGAGCTGGGCACCGAAGTAGCCGGTGGGCGCCGCGTCGGTCAGCAGCACGGCGTCCTCGTCGGACATCCAGTCCGGGATCTTCGTCGGGCCGACGTCGGCGAAGGGCACGCGCACGTACTGCGACTGGCCGCCGTCGTACCCGCCGGTGGTGTGCGAGTAGCCGTAGATGCCGCCGACGGCGTAGTGGTTGGGGTTGACGTTGTTGCAGTTGGAGAACAGCCCGCGGGCGCAGAACCAGCACGAGCCGCAGAAGATGTTGAACGGCACCATGACCCGGTCGCCGGGCTGCAGGTTCCGCACCGACGAGCCGACGTGCTCCACGACCCCGATGAACTCGTGGCCGAAGGTCATGCCGACCCGGGTGTCGGGCATCGCGCCGTGGTACATGTGCAGGTCGGAGCCGCAGATCGCGGCCAGCGACACCCGCACGATCGCGTCGTTCGGGTGCTCGATCGCGGGGACGTCCTTCTCCTCGACCCGGATCTTGTAAGGCCCTCGGTACACCATCGCTCGCATGCCGTGCTCCCCTCCCGCTGACTCCGGCGGATCGCCGCTGCCGGTCGGGTACCCGGGTCCGGGCCGTCCCGGTCTCGGCAGATCGACCGATATCGCACGCAACCGGCGCACGACCGCCGTCCGGTGGCGGAGGGGACCCGGACGGGCGGCCGCGCTACCGGGCCGGCCGGTCCCGCGGGGAGGGTGCGGGGTCGCCGGCCTACCGGGCGGCCGGGCGGCGGGGAGCGGAGACGAGCACCGCCGGGTCGGCGACGGCCTCCACGAGCAGGTCGACGAGGTGGCGGACCGCCGACCGGACCGGGGGCCGCCAGACGACCTCCAGGTCCAGCAGCAGCGGCGGGTCGAGCGGCCGCACGACGATGCCGCCCACGCCCATGTGCTCGGCGACCCCGAGGATGCCCGGGGCGACGCCGGCCCCGGCGGCGACCGTCCGGAGCATCGCCTCGGGGCTGTTGACGAGGTAGGGCTCGACGACGACCTGGCCCGGTGACGTCCCGCCCGGCAGCAGGTGGTCCACGGTGCGCTGCCAGACGCCGGAGAACGGCGACCACGGGAACATCACGGCGGACTCGGCACCGAGGTCGGCCACCGGGACGGCGTCCCGGTCGGCGAGCGGGTGCCCCTCCGGCAGGACGATCCCGAAGACGACCGAGCCGAGGACGACCCCCTCCAGGTCACGGTGCGCCTGCGGCCGGTTCCAGACGACCGCGACGTCGGCCCGCGCCTGCCGGACGGCCTCGACGGCGTCGTCCCCCGGGCTGGAGCTGACGACGACCTCCGCGCCCGGGACGGCCGGGTTGACGACCCGCAGCGGGCCCGTCGAGGACCCGTTCGGCCATCGTGCAGATCCGCAGGTTGACCTGCTCGCGCCGGTCCGCCCCGGCGGAGCGCACGTCCTCGCGGGCCCGGTCGACCTCGGCCAGGATCACCCGGGCCCGTTCGGCGAGGACGAGCCCCGCGGGCGTCAGCTCCGCCCCCCGTGCCGTGCGCTCGAAGAGCGTCACGTGCAGCTCTCGCTCCAGCACCCGGATCTGCTGCGACAGGGACGGGGCGGCGATGTGCAACCGGCGGGCGGCCGCGGAGAAGCGCCGCTCCTCGGCCACCGTGAGGAAGTACCTGAGCCGGCGCAGGTCCACACAGCACGCTACCGCCGCGGAGGGACCGCCCGTCCAGCCTGAGGCAGAGACTCATGGGCCGGTGGCCGTTCGTCACGGCCGTCGCGGTGGCCGCCGCGCCAGTGGGTACCACCTCCTCATCGGGTCCCCGGTCGGCGGTCGAGCGCCGTCCCGCCGCGGACCGGGACCGCCCTGCCCCCGCGGACCCCCTCAGGAGGACCCTTGTGCTCGAACCGCGAAGGCGAGCTGTCGCTCGCCGAGAACCCCGGCCCCGGCCGTGCCGAGTCCCGGCGTGCGCAGGCCATGCTCGAATCGCTCCGCCCGTTCGTCCCCTTCGACGGTGCGTGGCTGGCGCTCGCCGACCCCCTCGGCAGCGGCTACCACTCCCTGGCCGACGTCGACGTGGACCAGTCGGTCGTCGACTTCCTCTCCGGGCCGCTGATGGCCCGCGACATCGAGGTCACCGGCACCGACCGGGCCAGGCCGCCCCTGAGCCCGTCGGACCTGCCCTACCCCGCCGAGGACCTGCCCACCTGGGCCGAGTGCCTGATCCCGGCGGGCATCCACGAGGCGCTCGCCCTCGCGTTGTTCGCACCCGGCGGGCGCCACGTCGGCTTCGTCGCGCTCCTGTCCGGCGACCGCCGACCACCGACCCCGACCGTGCGCGGCCGGCTGGCCGGCATCGCGCCGGTGCTGGCGCACGGCATCGACCCGATGCGCTCGCTGCTCACCGTCACCCGCCTGGTCCGCGGAGCCACCGCCGGCGTCGTCCTGGCGGGCGACAACGGCTGCCGGATGCTCCCCGGCCTCCCGGCGGACGCGCTGCTCGTCCCCGGCTCCCCCGTCCTGGCCATCGCCCGCGAGCGGATCGACGACGGGCACCTGTGCTCGTCCTTCCTCTGGCCGCTCGGGGGCCCGCACGCCCCGTCCGGGCACGTCCGCGTCACCGCACTGGCCGTCCCCGAGGACCTACCGACCGGGCTGACCGGCCTGGCCCTGCTGTCACCCGCACCCGACCTGCACCACCTGACCCCCCGGGAGCTGGAGGTGCTGGGCCTGCTGGTCGAGGGGTGCTCCAACCAGGAGATCGCCCGCGCACTGGTCGTGGCCCCGCGGACCGTGGCCGCGCACCTGGAGCACGTCCTGGCCAAGCTCGGGGCCCCGACGAGGACGCTCGCCGCGGTCCGCGCCGAACGGGAGGGCCTCTACGTCCCCACCGAGCCCGCCGGACGGTCGTGCGTCCCCCGGAACGGCAACGGCCGCAGCGGCTGACCATCCAACCGCTGCGGCCTTGGCCACGCCGCCGCCCGGGCCGGCCGACGGATCGATCGTCGGCGGTCACGTCGCGAGAGAGGAGCCGGCCGTGGTGGCCGAAACGGCCGATTCGGCGCATGCCGACGTCGCGCGGCTCGCGGCCGGCGCGGTGGAGCACGCGCTGGCGTGCGGCGTCACGGTCGGGGCCACCGGACGGGTGCCGATGCTCGGCGCGACGAGCGGTGCCTTCGCCCAGGGCCTCGACGACATCCAGTACGACATCGACGACGGACCGTGCCTGACCTGCCTGCGCACCGCGACGGTCGTCGCCGTCGACGACGTCGCGGCCGAGCCGCGGTGGCCGGACTTCACCCGCCG
>JAPLAT010000671.1 GCA_026393175.1 Pseudonocardiales bacterium | reverse complement strand
TGGTCCGCGAGCGACGTTCGGGATCGGACATTGCGATACTCCTAACCGGTAGGGGGTATGTGACGAGCGGACCGTAGCACCGGTGCGGCGGCGCCGGGGGCGAGGTCACCCGATGGGACCAGTACCCCCGGGGGGTAAGGGGAAGGCTCGGGGCCGTGCGGGTGTGGCCCGAGGTTCGCCGGGCACCCGTCGGGTGGAGGGGCTGGCGCCCCGCTGCCTGGTGTAGTACCACTACCCCGTATCTGTATCCGATCGTGGAGGGTGGTCATGGGCGCGGAGTTCGTCCCGGCGCTGCTGCTGCTCGCGGTCGCCGCCGCCGGCGTGGCCGGGGTGTACGGCCTGGCGCTGCTCGTGCGGCAGGCCCCCCGGGTACTGGTCGCCGACCCGTTCCTGTCCGGCTCGGCGCCGGTCGAGCACGCGGTGTCGCGCTACCACGTGCGCTGGTACACGGTCACGATGGTGTTCCTGGCCTTCGACATGGAGATGGTCTTCATGTACCCCTGGGCCGTCGTGGTGGCGCAGGTCGGCCCGAAGGCCGTGATCGAGATGTTCGGCTTCCTCGCGGTCCTGGTCGCCGGGGTCGTCTACGCGTGGCGCGAGGGGGCGTTCCGGTGGACCTGACCTGGCTGCGGGCCGCCCCGCGGGTGCTGGTCGCCGGCGCGCGCGGAGGGTGCGACGTCCGGCTCGCCGTGGAGCGGCTGACCAGGGAGCGGGGCTGGGAGGCGGCGACGTCGCCCGCCGACGCCGACCTGCTGGTCGTCTGCGGCGCCCCCGATGCGGCCACCGCCGCGGCCGTCGAGCGGGTCTGGGAGCAGATCCCCTCGCCCCGCGCCCGGGCCGACGTGTCCGCCGCGGAGCATGCCGCCGCCGAGCTCGACCGGGCCCGTTCCCGGCTCGACGACCGGTCCGGGCAGCGCCGGGACGCCCGGGAGGGCCGGGCACACCCGCCCGCCCCGGCGGCCGGGTCGCACGGCGGGCACGAGATGCACGGCGGGCACGAGATGCACGGCGGGCACGAGATGCACGGCGGGACGGTGGCCGGGCTGCCGATGGCCGACCGGGCACCGGACCGCGACGGGCTCACCCTCGACCGGCTCCACGTCACGCTCGGCCCGGTGCTGCCGGACTGGCCCGCGGGGCTGGTCGTGCGGCTGGACCTGCAGGGCGACGTGGTGCAGGCCGCGGAGGTGGAGGTCGTCGGGTACCCCGGCGCCGCGTGGGACGGGCCGCCGTCCGCGGCGGCGCTGGACGGGCTGGCGCGACTGCTGTCGGTCTGCGGTGCCGCGACGGCGGCCCGCCGGGCGCGGCGGCTGCGCGACGGCGTGCTCGCCGGGTCCGCCGACGCGGCCGGGCTGCGGCGGTTCACCCGGCGGCTGCGCCGGTCGCGGTCGCTGCGCTGGGCCACCGACGGCGTCGGCGTGCTCGGCGCCGAGCACGGCGACCTCGCCGGCGACGCCACGCGGCGGTGGCACCGGTGGCTCGACACCGTCGACGGCGTGGGGCCGCCGCCCGCCGGGGACCGGGGTGCGGCGGCGCTCGGCGTGCTGCCGGCCCTGCTGGAGGGGCGGGAACTGGCGACCGCGCGGGTCGTGGTGGCCTCGCTCGACCCCGACCTGGAGGCGATCGGGTCGGAGGTGCGGCCGTGACGGCGCCGGTCCAGGGCCCGGCGTGGTCGGTGCTGCTGGTCCCGGTCCTGCTGGGCCTGCTCGCGCTCGGCGGGGCGGCGTTCGCCCGCGTGCTCGACGCGCGCGCGGACGGGCGCCGGGTGACCGGTGCGGTGCTCGCCGCACCGCTGGCCGAGACCGGGCGGCTGCTGGTGCAGCAGCGGCGCGCGGTCGTCGCCTCCGACCGGTTGCTGGCCCGCACCGGGGTGGTGCTCGTGCCGGTGGCCGCGGTCCTCGCGGCCCTGGTGGTGCCGTTCGGGGAGGTGACGGCGAGCGACCTGTCGGTCGGCATCGTGTGGTTCAACGCGATGGAGGTCGTCCTGTGGGCGGCGCTCTGGATGGCCGGGTGGGGCACGAACTCGGTGTGGGGCCTCGTCGGTGGCTACCGGTTCGTCGTGCAGGGCCTGTCCTACGAGCTGCCGCACATGTTCGCGCTGATCACCGTGGCGACCGGGGCGGGCTCGCTGCGCGTGTCCGACGCGGTGGCCGCCCAGGACGGGCTGTGGTTCGTCGTCTGGATGCCGGTGGCGTTCGCGGCGTTCCTGCTGTCGGCGCTGGCGCTGTCGTTCTCCGGCCCGTTCGACACCGCGACGGGCCGGGAGGTCGCCGGCGGCGTGCTCGCCGAGCACGCGGGGGTGGACCGGTTGCTGCTGCTGGCCGGGCGCTGGTTGATGATCTCCGCCGCGGCGGCGATGGCGGTGCCGCTGTTCCTCGGCGGCGGGGCGGGGCCGCTGCTGCCGCCGTGGCTGTGGACGGTGCTCAAGACCGCCGCGGTGCTGGGGCTGCTGGTGTGGCTGCGCAGCCGGGTGGCGACGGTGCGGATGGACCGGTTCGCGGAGTTCGGGTGGATGGTGCTGATCCCGCTGACGCTGCTCCAGGCGCTGGTGGTGGCGATCGTCGTGGTCGGGCGCAGCCCGCTGGGCGGAGGGATGTGACGTGGGGGAAGCCGTGATCTTCTGGGTGTGCGCGGCCGGCGCGGTCGTCACCGGCGCGGCGGTGTTCCGGGTGGACTCGATGGCGCGGGCGACGTTCGCCCTGCTCGCCTCGTTCGTGTTCGCCGCGACCCCGCTGCTGCTGCTCGGCCTGTCCTACCTCGGGGTGCTCGTCATCCTCATGATGATCATGGAGATGGTCGTCATGGCCGTCTTCATGATCATGTTGATGATGAACCCGGCCGGGCTGATGCCGATGTCGATGGTGCACAACCGGCGCGGCTCGCTGGCCATCGCGATCGGCACGTTCGTCGTGCTCGGCGCGGGAGTGCTGCTCGTCGACTGGCCCCAGCGCCGGGGGGCCCCGCCGCAGGACGTCACCTTCGCGCTCGGCGAGGCGCTGATGGGCTCGCACATGCTGGTGATGCTCGTGATCGGGATGGGCCTGTTCGCCACGATCGTCTCCGCCGTGGTGCTCGCGCACCCCCGGGGGCGCTACGACCGGCTCGGCGACGACCTGCACCGCCGCCCGGCCGACGACCCGGTCCGGGGCGGTGTGGGCCGATGACCCTGCAGGCGTTCCTGCTGCTCGCGGTCGCCCTGCTGGCCGTGGGGCTCTACGGCGCGCTGTCCCAGCAGTCCATCGTGATGATCATGATGGGCCTGGAGCTGATGGTGAACGCGGTGATCGTCGCCGGGGCGGCGTTCTGGTACTTCGTCTCGCCCGCGGAGCCCGACGGGCAGGTGGTCGTGCTCGTCGCCGTGACGCTGATGGCGGTGGAGATGGCGATGGGGTTCGCCGTCGCGATCGCGATCTTCCGGTCCGGGGAGATCGACATGACCGACGCGGCCGCCGAGCTGAAGGGCTGACGTGGACCTCGCACTCCTCGGGCTCGTGGCCCTGCCGGTGGCCGCGGGTCTCGGGCTGCTCGTCGCGGGCCGTCCCGCCGGCCGGGCCGCCGGGGGAGCGGCCGTCGGGGTGCTGGCCGTCGCGCTCGGGCTCGCCGTGCTCGTCGCCGTGGGCCGGCCGTCCGTGTCTCTGCGCCTGCTGGCCGGGATCGACGCGGGGCTGGCCGTGGACGGGCTGTCGGCGGTGATGGTCCTCCTCGTGGCGGCGGTCGCCCTGGCGGTGGCGGTGTTCGCCGCCGCCGAGGTGGACGCGCCGCACCGGTTCTTCGGGCTGCTGCTCGTGTTCGTCGGCGCGATGATGCTGACGGTCACCGCGACCGACCTCGTCACGCTGCTCGCCGCGTGGGAGGTCATGGGCGCGATGTCCTTCGCGCTGGTCGCGCACCACTGGACGAGCCCGCGGCCCCCGGCGTCAGGGACGACCGCGTTCCTGGTGACCCGCACCGCCGACGTCGGGCTCTACGTGGCGGCGGGGGCGGCGCTCGCCGGAGGGGTGGGCGGCCTCGCGCTGGTCGACCTGCCGCGGGCGGCCGACGGCTGGCGCGACCTGCTGCTCGCCGGGCTCGTGGTGGCCGCGGTGGGGAAGTCGGCGCAGCTGCCCCTCAGCTTCTGGCTGGCCCGCGCGATGGACGGCCCCAGCCCGGTGTCGGCGCTGCTGCACTCCGCGACGATGGTGGCCGCGGGCGGGTACCTGCTGCTGCGGGTGGAGCCGCTGCTCGCCGGGTCGGGATGGGCGGGGCCGGTGGTGGCGTGGGTGGGCGCCGCGACGGTGGTGCTGCTCGGGCTGGTCGCGCTGGCCCAGACCGATCTCAAGCAGCTGCTCGCGGCGTCGACCTGCTCCCAGATCGGGTTCGTCGTGCTCGCCGCCGGGGTCGGCGGCACGGCGGGCGGCACCCTGCAGCTGGTCGCGCACGCCGCGACGAAGGCGCTGCTGTTCCTCGTGGCCGGCGTGTGGCTGACCGCGCTCGGCACGAAGCGGCTCCCCGGCCTGCGCGGCGCGGCGCGGCGATGGCCGGTGGTCGGGGTGCTGTTCGCCGTCGGCGCGCTGAGCCTGGCCGGGCTGCCGCCGCTGTCGGTGTTCTTCGGCAAGGACGCGGTGCTCGCCGCCGCCGCCGCGGCCTCGCCCGCCCTGTACGCCGTGGGTCTGGCCGGGGTGGTGGTGAGTGCCGCGTACGCGTCCGCGGCACTGGTGGCGGTGCTGGGCCCGGAGCCGGAGGACCCCGCGTACGACACCGAGCAGCGCGGCACCCGGGAGGTGCCGACGGCGGCGCGGCTGCCCCTGGTGCCGCTGGCCGTCGGGGCGGCCCTGCTGGGGGC
>JAPLAT010000428.1 GCA_026393175.1 Pseudonocardiales bacterium | reverse complement strand
GCGTTCGTCGAGGGGCCGGGGTTCCTGCCGCACCTGTCCGGCGTGGAGAACCTGCGGCTGTACTGGGCCGCCACCGGCCGGCCCGCGGAGGAGGCCCGGCTCGACGAGGCGCTGGAGATCGCCGGGCTCGGTGCGTCGGTGCGGCGCCGCGTCGGCACCTACAGCCAGGGCATGCGCCAGCGGCTCGCGATCGCCCAGGCCATGCTCGGGCTGCCCGACCTGCTCGTGCTCGACGAGCCGACCAACGGGCTCGACCCGCCCCAGATCCACGCCATGCGCGAGGTGCTGCGCCGCTACGCCGCGGGCGGGCGCACGGTGCTCGTGTCCAGCCACCTGCTCGCCGAGGTGGAGCAGACCTGCGACCACGTCGTCGTCATGCACAAGGGGCTGGTCGTGGCCGACGGCACCGTCGAGGAGATCATCTCCGGCGGCGGCGCGGCGACGTTCGCCGTGGACGCCCCCGAGCGGGCGGCGTCCGTGCTCGGTGGGCTGGATGGCGTGCACGCCGTGGAGGTCGACGGCGGCTCCGTGCACGCCGAGCTCAACGGCACGCCGCGCGCGTCCGCGGTCCGGGCGCTCGTCGGCGCCGGGGTGGACGTGACCTCGGCCGGGCCGCGGCGCCGCCTGGAGGACGCCTTCCTGCAGCTGGTCGGAGAGGACACCCCGCGATGACCGATCCCTCGACCCGCCGCGGCACCGTCGGCGCGCTCGCCGCCGCCACCCCCGGCACCGCGCACCTGCCCGGGCGCACGCTGCCGGTGCGGGTGGAGCTGGTCCGCCAGCTCCGGCGCCGCCGCACCCAGGTGACGTTCGCGCTGGTGGCGCTGCTGCCGGTGATCCTGTGGATCGCGTTCTCGCTCGCCCCGGCCGGGCCGCCGACCGGGTCGCTGAACCTCGTCGACCTCGCCCAGGGCAGCGGGGTCAACTTCGCGGTGTTCGCGCTGTTCGCCTCCGCGTCGTTCCTGCTCGTGGTCGTCGTGGCGCTGTTCTTCGGCGACACGGTCGCGGCCGAGGCGTCCTGGTCGAGCCTGCGCTACCTGCTCGCCGCACCGGTGCCCCGGGCGCGGCTGCTGCGGCAGAAGGCGATCGTCTCGGCGCTGCTGTCGCTGGCGGCGCTGCTGCTGCTGCCCGTGGCGGCGCTGGTCGTCGGGGCGCTGGCCTACGGCGCGGGCGACCTCGTCAGCCCGACCGGGGAGTCGCTGACGTTCGCGACGGGGGCGGGCCGGGTCCTGCTCGGCGCGGTCTACGTGGCGCTGCAGCTGTCCTGGGTCGCGGCGCTGGCCCTGCTGCTGTCCGTGGGCACGGACGCCCCGCTCGGCGCCGTCGGCGGGGCGGTGCTGGCGGCCATCGTCAGCCAGATCCTCAACCAGATCACGGCGCTGGAGGGGCTGCGCGACTACCTGCCCACCCGCTTCTCCACGGCCTGGGCCGACCTGCTCGCCACCGACGTCGACTGGGGCGACATGACGCGGGGGCTGTTCTCCTCCGTGCTCTACGCGACCGTGCTCGGGTCGCTCGCGGTGTGGCGGTTCTCCCGGGCCGACATCACCAGCTGAGCCCGGTGCGTCGGACGCGCGCGGAACGGGTACAGGGTCCTACCCCTGAGGAGGACACCATGAGCAGCCCTGCCGACGACCGCCCCACCGAGACCCTGTTCACCGCCACCGAGTCCCGGCGCGAGCCCACGACCGTCCCCACCCGCCGCGAGCGCCGCAAGGCCGTCGAGGGCGGGACGAAGTGGGGGGCCGCGTTCTTCGGCTGGCTCACCGCCGTGGGCACCGGTGCCCTGCTCACCGGCATCGTCGCCGCCCTCACCACCGGCAGCGGGATCACGGCGGAGGAGGCCGCGGACGGGGTCGCTGCCACCACCGGGGCGGTGATGCCCGGCGGCGTGCTCGGCGCCGTGCTGGTCGCCGCGGTGCTGTTCGTCGCCTACTACGCCGGCGGGTACGTCGCCGGGCGCATGGCGCGCTTCCAGGGCGCCCGGCAGGGCGTGGCCGTGTGGGTGTGGGCCGTCGTCGTCGCCGTCGTGGTGGCGCTGCTCATCGCGTTCGGCGGGCGCCGCGTCGACCTCGCCCCGGTCGCCGTGCTGCTCGGTCTGCCCGGCGACCCCGCGGGCCTGACGCTCGGCGGGATCATCGCCGTCGCCGTCGCCCTGCTGGTCGGGCTCGTCGGCGCCGTGCTCGGGGGGCTGGCCGGGATGGCCTTCCACCGCCGCATCGACCGCCGCATCGACCGGGCCGAGCCGCTGCCCGACGGCACCACCCCGGCCTGACGTCCCGACGCGCGGCCCGGGTCGGCGCCGGGGTCCCCGATCACCGGGCCGCGCGCAGCGCGGCGATCCGCGCGCGCAGCGCCCGCTGCAGGAGCACCGGGTGGGCGTGCAGCAGCACCGCGGACCCGGCCGCGGACAGCGCCCCGCGCGCCGGCCGGTCCGCCCGGACCGCCAGCAGCGCGACGGCGACCGCGCCGCCGAGCAGGTGGGAGGCCTCGCTGAGCCGGGTGTGCCGCTCCAGCGCGGCGAGCCCGCCGCGGGTGCCGTCGAACCCGCGCACCCGGGCCACGACGCGGTCCCAGCCGGCCGCCCGCAGCAGACGCGCGTAGCCGCGCACCCCGGCCCGGCGGTGCAGTGCCCCCTCCGCGGGCCGCACCGCGAACCAGCGCGCGTCCAGCCGCGGGCGGAAGGCGCGCAGCGCGACCCCCGCCGCGAGCGTGGCGGCGGTGTGCACGACGACGTGCCGGGTCAGGACCGCGGCGACGCGGCGCGGGCCGGCGGGCACCGGTCAGGGGCGCGGCGGTCGGGGCGGTGTGACCGACGACGTCCTGCGGACCCTGCTCCGGACGGGCGGCGGGTCAGCGCGCCGCACGGCGCCACCGGACCGCGAGCGCCACGAGCACCAGCACCGTGAACCAGACGTAGGTGCTGCCGACGACCTGCTGCCACGGCGTCCAGGTCAGCTCGACCTCCCCGGCCCGGGGCAGGCCGAGGCGGTGCGGGGCGACGACGAAGACGGTCGCCGCCAGCACGGTGAGGGCCGCCCCCGCCGCCGACCGGGCCCGCCAGGCCCCGGCCGCGGCCACGAGCAGCGCCGGCGCCACCCACACCCAGTGGTGCGACCACGACGTCGGCGAGACCAGCAGCGCGACCCCGGCCGTCGCGACGAGGGCGAGCGGCGCCGGGGCCCGGCGGATCACCGGCGCGACCAGCACCAGCAGCGCGACGCACAGCAGCAGCCAGGCCACGGTCCGGGCGGTGCCGTCGACCCCGGCGCGGACGAGCACCGCCTGGAACGTCTGGTTGGTGAAGAACGGCGACCCGCTGACCCCGCCCGCCGGGCCGCCCAGCCAGAACGCCACGGACTCGCGCGGCGCGACGACGAACCCGATCCCGGTGGCGACCACGCCCGAGACGGCCGCCGTGACCGCGGCGCGGGTGTCGCGGCGCAGCAGGAAGAACAGCACGAACGCGGCGGGCGTCAGCTTGACGGCGGCGGCGACGCCGATGAGCAGCCCGCGCGGCCAGCGCGGCTCCCGGACCAGGCAGTCGGCCGCGACCAGCGCCATGAGCAGCAGGTTGACCTGCCCGAACTCGATGGTCTGGATCACCGGCTCCAGGCCGTAGGTCATCGCCTCGGGCGGGTTCGCGAAGTCGATGGGCGCGTTGGGCGTGACGGCCAGCGCGAGCGGCAGCCCGATCGAGGCGACCGACAGCGCCCCGCCCCGCCCACCCGAGGGCCACAGCCGCCGCGCGACCACGTACAGCGTCAGGCCCAGCGCCAGCGCCGACATCCCCAGCAGCCCCGCCCACGCCAACGGCCACGGCACGAGGGCCAGCGGCGCGAGCAGCAGCGCCGCGAACGGGGGGTAGATGAACGGCAGCGCGATGTCGCCGGACGTCACGGGCAGCGGACCGTACATGTCGCCGCCGGAGAGCCAGGCCTGCACGCCGAACCGGTAGACCTCGAGGTCGATGTGCCGCCCGCCGGTGTGCACGACCAGCCCGGCCAGCACGAGCGCCAGCAGCGGGAGGGTGACCGGCAGGACGCGGCGGGGGGTGCGCAGCCACGCGAGCACCCGCTCCTCGGCCGTCCCGGGGCCGGTCGTGGACGGGCTGGTCACGCCGGATCCCCCTCTCCTGCTCGACGCTCCACGGTAACCGGCCCCGAGCAACAGGCCCGGACGGGGCCCGTCGGCCGCACACCGTCCGTGCGGTCCGCGGGCGCCTCCGCTCGCCCGGTCCGGTCTCGGAGACGCCCCGGCTGCGGCGGCGGCTAGCGTGTCCGTCCGTGGACGACGACGCCCGACGGACGCCCCGGTGAGGGCGGCATGGATCTCGGTGCGGGACTCCTTCTGGTTCCTGCCCGGTGTGCTCTGCCTGCTGGCCGTGGCGCTGGCCGAGGCCTTGATCGCGCTCGACCGGCGGGTGGACGAGGTCGAGCTGGGACCGGCGGCGGTGCTCGCCACCCGTATCGGCGAGGCGGGGAGCCGGGACGTGCTCGGCGCGATCGCCGGGTCGGTGCTGAGCGTGGCCGCGACCTCGTTCTCGATCACCATCGCGGTGCTCGCGACGGCGTCGTCGACCTACGGCCCCCGGCTCGTCCGCAACTTCATGAACGACCGCGGCAACCAGTTCGTGCTCGGCGTCTACGCCGCGACGTTCCTGTTCTGCCTGCTGACCCTGCGTTCGATCCGGGAGCCCGGTGGTGCCGACGAGGTGTTCGTGCCGCACCTCGCCGTCAACGTGGCCGTGCTGCTCGCCGTGCTGTCCATCGGTGTGCTGGTGTGGTTCATCAACCACATCGCCGACTCCGTGCAGGTCGGCACCCTGGCGAGGAGGGTGCGGACGGAGCTGGTCGAGGCGGTCCACCGCCTCTACCCCGAGCAGCTGGGCCGCGCCCCGTCGGAGGTCCCGCACGGTGCCGGCGAGCACGACGTGCCCGACGGGCTGCGGGCCGGCGGTGTGGAGGTGCACGCTGAGACGGCGGGCTATGTGCAGGGGATCGCCGAGGACCGGCTGCTCGGCGTGGCCGTCCGGCACGACGTCGTGGTGTCGCTGCAGGTCCGGCCGGGGTCGCACGTGGTCGTCGGCGACGTGGTCGCGCTCCTGTGGCCGGAGGAGCACGTCGATGGTCGGCTCGCGGCGGGTGTGCGGTCCGCGGTGAGCGTGGGTCGAGCCCGCACCCCGGACCAGGACGTGGACTTCGCCGTGCTGGTGCTCGAGGAGATGGCGGTGCGGGCACTCTCACCGAGCACCAACGACCCGTACACCGCCGTCAACGCCATCGACGACCTCGCCGCAGGGCTCACGGTCCTGGTGGGCCGGGAGGTGCCCTCGCCCTACCGCTACGGCCCCGACGGCGGGCTCCGCGTGATCGCCCCGCGCACCGGGCACGCCGAGCTGGTCGATCGTGTCTTCGACGCCGTGCGACTCCACGCCACGGGCCACCCCGGCGTCCTGCACCGGATGTGCGGGCTCGCCGAACAGCTCGCCAGGGCCGCGCGCGACCCGGTGCTGGCGGGCCGGCTGGTCACGCACCTCGAACAGATCCAGGAAGCGTTCGAGCGCAGCTCACCGCAGTACTGCGACCTCAGCGAGCTGCGCCGCCGGGCCGCGGTGGCGGCGGCCGTCGTCCGTGCCCACGACGGCGCACCCGGGGCCACCGCTAGCTGATCCCGGCCGCGTCCATCCCCCTCAGCTCCTTCTTGAGGTCGGCGATCTCGTCGCGCAGCCGCCCGGCGAGCTCGAACTGCAGGTCGCGCGCGGCGGCGAGCATCTGGTCGGTGAGCGACTGCACGAGGTCGGCCAGCTCGGCGCGGGGCATGGACCTGGTGTCGCGGCCGGCCACGACCCCGCTGCTCGCCCGGCCCGGCTCGCCCGCCGCGCGCTTGCCGCGGGACTGGTTGCGCCCCGAGCCGCCGACCGGGACCGCCTCGGTGTCCTCGGCCTCCTTGTAGACCTGGTCGAGGATGTCGGCGATCTTCTTGCGCAGCGGCTGCGGGTCGACGCCCTTCTCGGTGTTGTAGGCGATCTGCTTCGCCCGGCGCCGGTCGGTCTCGTCGATGGCGTGCTGCATCGACTCGGTGATCTTGTCGGCGTACATGTGCACCTCGCCCGACACGTTGCGCGCCGCGCGGCCGATCGTCTGGATCAGGGAGGTGCCCGAGCGCAGGAAGCCCTCCTTGTCCGCGTCGAGGATCGCCACGAGCGACACCTCGGGCAGGTCCAGGCCCTCGCGCAGCAGGTTGATGCCGACCAGCACGTCGTACTCGCCCAGCCGCAGCTGGCGCAGCAGCTCCACCCGGCGCAGCGTGTCGACCTCGGAGTGCAGGTAGCGCACCCGGATGCCCAGCTCCAGCAGGTAGTCGGTGAGGTCCTCGGCCATCTTCTTGGTGAGCGTGGTGACCAGGACCCGCTCGTCGCGCTCGGCGCGCTCACTGATCTCGTGGACCAGGTCGTCGATCTGGCCCTTCGTCGGCTTGACCACGACCTTCGGGTCGACCAGGCCGGTGGGGCGGATGACCTGCTCCACGAACTCCCCGCCGGTGCGGCTGAGCTCGTAGGGCCCGGGGGTGGCCGAGAGGTACACGGTCTGCCCGATCCGGTCGGCGAACTCCTCCCAGGTCAGCGGCCGGTTGTCGACGGCCGACGGGAGCCGGAACCCGAACTCGACGAGGTTGCGCTTGCGCGACATGTCGCCCTCGTACATGCCGCCGATCTGCGGCACCGTCACGTGCGACTCGTCGACGACGAGCAGGAAGTCGTC
>JAPLAT010000528.1 GCA_026393175.1 Pseudonocardiales bacterium | reverse complement strand
TCGAACCAGTAACCGCCCGATTAACAGTCGGGTGCTCTGCCATTGAGCTACGGAGGACCGTATGGCCGGGGCACTACCCCGTCCGGCCCCGAAACCATAGCGCACGACCCCCACCCACCCGTGCGGGGGTGGGGGGTCCGGCGGACCCCCCACGGCCCCGGTCAGAGGGGTACGGCGTGCAGGAGCACGGCCTGGCCGGGGGCCAGCAGCGGGGCCGCGACGCCGACCCGGGCGAGCGCCGCGCCGGTGAGCTCGACGCCCGTGTCGAGCCAGGGCGGCTGGGCGATCGCGAAGGACGGGCGCAGCTCGCCGGCCTCCGGGCGCAGGCGCAGGCGGTGGCGGCGGGCGGGGTCGAGGCCGGGCAGCCGCAGCCGGGGGGCCAGCGCGTCGGCGCCCGAGTCGAGCCGCAGGTAGGCGTACACCCCGCCCTCCGGGCCGACGACGCCGTGCAGCAGGAGGCCCTCGCCCGGGTCGTCGGCGCGCACGGTCCGGCCGGTGTGCAGCAGCCCGCGCAGCTCCTTGTAGAGCCCGGCCCAGTCGCGCAGCCGCTCGAGGTCGTCGGCGGGGACGGTGGTCAGGTCCCACTCGATCCCCGCGTGCCCGAACAGCGAGCTCACCAGACGCAGCGGCAGCCCACTGGCACGGCCGGTCGTGTGCGACACCGGGGCGCCGACGTGCGCGCCGACGAGCTCGGGGGGCAGCAGCAGGCCCGTCCAGCGCTGGACGGCCTGGCGCTCGACGGGGTCGGTGGTGTCGGAGGCCCAGACCCGGTCGGTGCGCGCGAGGACGCCCAGGTCGGCCCGGGCCCCGCCGGACGCGCACGACTCGATCTCGCAGCGCGGGTGCCGCGCCCGCAGCTCGTCGAGCAGGCGGTACAGCGCGCGGGTCTGGGCGTGGGCGCCCGGGGCGCCGTCGTGCACGGGCTCGTGCAGGTCGCGGTTGTGGTCCCACTTCAGCGCGTCGAGGGCGTAGGTGCCGATCAGCGCGTCGAGCGCGTCGAGGACGTGGGCGAACGCCTCGGGGTGGGCCAGGTCGAGCACCTGCTGGTGGCGCCACGCGCGGGGGACGCGGCCGGGGGCGGCGAGCAGCCAGTCGGGGTGGGCGCGGGCGAGGTCGGAGTCGAGGGAGACCATCTCCGGCTCCACCCACAGCCCGAACTCCATGCCCAGGCCGCGGACGTGCGCGACGAGCGGGTGCAGCCCGTCGGGCCAGACCTCGCGGTCGACGGTCCAGTCCCCCAGCGCGCGGGTGTCGTCGCGGCGGCCGTGGAACCAGCCGTCGTCGAGGACGAACCGCTCCACGCCGACGGCGGCGGCGCGGTCGGCCAGCTCGGTGAGCCGCGCCAGGTCGTGGTCGAAGTACACGGCCTCCCAGGTGTTGCAGACCAGCGGGCGGGGCGTGGCCGGGTGCGACGGCCGGGCCCGGACGAAGGAGTGCAGGCGGGCGGAGAGCCCGTCGAGACCGGCGTCGGACCAGGCCGCGACGAGCGGGGGCGCGTCGTAGCCGGCGCCGGGCGCGAGCACCAGCGACCGGACGAGCTCGCCGCCGCCGAGCACCGTGTGCCCCTCCGGCACCCGCTCGACCAGGTGCTCGGCGTCGCCGCTCCACGCCACGTGCACGCCCCACACCTCGCCGTGCCCGAACCCGAACCCGGGGGTGCCGGCCACCAGCAGCGGGGTGCCGTCGTGGCCGGGCCGCCCCCGCCACGACTCCCGGGACCGGACGCCGACGTGCAGCGGCGAGCGCTGCGGGGTGTTCTCCCGGCACCACCGGCCGGTGAGGTCGAGCAGCTCGCGGGCGTGCCCGGGCACCGGCAGCAGCGGGGTGAGGGCGTCGAGGACGAAGGGCGTGTCCCCGTCGTTGCGCACCGTCGCACCGACGACCAGCACGCCCGAGTCCTGCAGCGCCATCGACAGGGTCAGCGACAGCCCCGCCGCGGCGTCGACCGCGACGACCTCGACGGCCGGGCCGCGGACGTCCACCGACGTGCACCGCCACCGCGGGAACGCCGCGGCGCCCGTCGCGGGCACCCGGTGGCCCCGTAGGGCCGGGCGGCCGGGCCAGCCGTCGGCCGGGCCGGGCAGCACCGTGAGCGGCCACCGGTCGTCCAGGGCGCTGTGCGCGAGGGCCGGGACGGTGGCCGCGGCGAGGGCGGCGGGGTCGAGGTCACCGGAGACCCGGGCGTCGGCACCCCCGACGTCCGCACCCCAGACGTCGGCACCCCAGTGCAGCACCTGCGGGAGCGCGTCCGGAGTGACGTCGAGGAGGAGGGCCACCTCCCCTGCCCGGAGCAGCACGATGTTGGAGTCTGTCGCCATCTGGCACCTTTTCCTGTTGGAGTCTGTTGGAAAGTATTGACTTGGTCGGGGCGATGCGCCATCGTGCCTTCACCTCGTGGCCACCCGTGCCACAGCGATCCGCCCCACCTCACCGCCGAGGAGCCACTCCATGTCCCCCATCCCCTGGCGTCGCCGACTGCTGGCGACCTGCGTCGCCGCCCCGCTCCTCGCCATCGCCGCCTGTGGCGGCAGTGGTGGCGGGGGCGACGCGGGCGGTGCCGCGGCGGCGGCCTGCGAGCCGTCCGACGGCCCCGTCGAGCTGACGTTCACCTCCTGGGTGCCGGGCGTCGAGGAGGCGGTGGCGCTGTGGAACGAGCAGAACCCCGACATCCAGGTGCAGGCCGAGAGCGTGCCCGCGGGCAACGCCGGCACCTACAACAACCTGTTCAACGCGCTGCAGGCGAACACCGCGCCGGACCTCAGCCAGGTCGAGTACGACTCGCTGTCCAGCTTCCGCCTGCAGGACGGGCTCGTGGACATCTCGCAGTGCGCCGGGATCGCGGACGCGTCGTCCCAGTTCGTGGACTGGACCTGGTCGCAGGTGCAACTCGGTGACGAGGGCGTCTACGCCGTCCCGCAGGACACCGGCCCGATGGCGCTGTTCTACCGCAAGGACCTCTTCGACGCGGCCGGCATCCCGGCGCCGACCACGTGGGAGGAGTACTACCAGGCCGGGGTCGCGCTGAAGGCGGCCAACCCCGAGGTCCGGATCACCCACTTCCCCCAGCAGGACGCGAACTGGTTCACCGGGCTGCTGTGGCAGAACCAGGCCAGCCTGTTCGGGATCGAGGGCGACTCCCTGTCGGTCACGGTCGACAGCCCGGAGTCGCGGCAGGTGGCCGAGTACTGGCAGCGGATGATCGACGAGCAGCTCGTCGCCACCAACCTGCAGGGCTTCTCCACCGAGCTGTACTCGGCCTGGAACACCGGCACGGTCGCCACCTGGGTCTCGGCCGCGTGGGGCTACTCCACCATCCGCGACAACGCCCCCGACACCGCCGGGCTCTGGGCCGTCGCGCCCATGCCGCAGTGGGAGGCGGGCGGCTCGAGCGCCGGCAACTGGGGCGGCTCGACCACCGCGGTCTTCTCGGGCACCGAGCACCCCTACGAGGCGGCGCAGTTCGCGCTGTGGCTCAACACCGATCCCGCGTCGCTGGAGATCCTCAACGCCGAGGGTGGCCTGTTCCCCGCCGCGACGGCCGGGCAGGACCTGCCCGCGCTGAGCTCCGGCGTGGACTTCTACGGCGGCCAGCCGATCTTCGACGTCTTCAACGAGGCGTCCGGCCAGGTCGACACCGGCTTCACCTGGGGCCCGACCATGACCGACACCTACACCGCGCTGTCCGACGGCTTCACCGCCGCGCTCAACGGCCAGGGCACGCTGTCCGACGCGCTCGGCGCGGCGCAGGCGTCGTCGGTCGACGCGCTGCGGGCGCAGGGCATCCAGGTGGACGGCTGATCCGGTGACCACCCAGGTCACCACCACTCCGCCGGGGCCGTCGCACACGGCCCCGGCGGGGCGCCGCCCGCCCGGCCGCAGGGCCGGGCGCCGCACGTGGATCGTGTTCGTGCTGCCGTTCGCGATCCCCTTCGTGCTGTTCTACCTCGCCCCCATCGGCTACGCGATCGTGCAGTCGTTCCTGCGCACGGAGCGGTCGGGGGGCATCTTCGGCGAGCCGCGCACGGTCTTCACCGGCTTCGACCAGTACGCCGCCGTCTTCTCCGACCCGGTGTTCGTGCAGGGCATCGGCCGCATGCTGCTCTTCGGCGTCGTGCAGGTGCCGATCATGCTGGCGCTCGCGCTGGGGCTCGCGCTGCTGCTCGACTCGGGCGTCTCGCGGTTCAAGCGGTTCTTCCGGATCGCCTACTTCCTGCCCTACGGCATCCCGGGCGTCATCGCCGCCCTGATGTGGGGGTTCCTCTACAGCCCGCAGCTCTCGCCGATCGTGGACCTGTTCGACGCGGTCGGCCCGCGCCCGGACTTCCTCGGCGCGTCGACGATCCTGTGGTCCATCGCGAACATCGTGACCTGGACCTACACCGGCTACAACATGTTGATCATCTTCGCGGCGCTGCAGGCGGTGCCGCCGGAGCTGTCGGAGGCCGCGCACATGGACGGCGCGGGCGCCTGGCGGATCGCCTGGAGCATCAAGATCCCCCTCGTGCGGCCCGCACTCATCCTCACCGCCGTCTTCTCGATCATCGGGACGCTGCAGCTGTTCACCGAGCCGATCGTGCTGCGCGCGATCTCCACGAACGTGACCAGCGGCTTCACGCCCAACCTGCTGGCGTTCTCGATCGCGTCGGGCAACAACTACCCGCTGGCCGCCGCCACCTCGGTGGTGCTGGCGCTCGGCACGTTCGTGCTGTCGTTCGGCTTCTTCCGGTTCGCCCAGCGGAAGGGGTGGTCATGACCACCGCCACCGGCCCCCGCAGGCCGGACACCCCGGGCCCGCTGTCCGTCGGCGGGGCGATGGTCTTCCTCGTGCTCATGGCCGGCTACTTCCTCATGCCGGTGTACTGGCTGCTGGTCAACGCCACGAAGTCGCAGCGCGACCTGGTCACGACGAACGGCTTCGCGTTCGCCGACGTCCAGCTCGGCCGCAACCTCGCGGACCTGTTCGCCCGCGACGACGGCGTGTTCGGGCGCTGGGCGCTCAACTCCCTGATCTACGCGGGCGGTGGCGCGGCCGTCGGCACGCTCCTGGCCGCGATGGCCGGCTACGGCATCGCGAAGTACAGCTTCCGGGGACGCGAGGTGCTGTTCGGCTTCGCGCTGGGCGGCGTGCTCGTGCCCGCGACGGCGCTCGCGCTGCCGCTGTTCCTCATGTTCGCCGGGGTGGGCCTGACCAACACCTACTGGGCGGTGCTGCTGCCCAGCATCGTCAGCCCGTTCGGGGTGTACCTCTCGCGGGTCTACGCCTCGGCGAGCGTGCCCGACGAGCTGATCGACGCCGGCCGCATGGACGGCGCGGGCGAGCTGCGGATCTTCTTCACCGTCGCGGTGCGACTGATGGCCCCGGCGCTGGTGACGGTGTTCCTGTTCCAGTTCGTGGCGATCTGGAACAACTTCCTGCTCCCGCTGATCATGCTGCAGGACAGCTCGCTCTACCCGATCACCTACGGTCTGTACCTGTGGGCGTCGCAGGTGTCGCGCGACCCGGCCCTGCAGGTGCTGGCCATCGTCGGGTCGCTGGTGTCGGTGATCCCGCTGATCATCACGTTCGTGAGCCTGCAGCGCTTCTGGCGCAGCGGGCTCGCCGCGGGGTCGGTCAAGTGACCCGGGTCCCCTTCGACGGCATCGCGATGGGGTGCGACTACAACCCCGAGCAGTGGCCGAGGTCGGTGTGGCGCGAGGACGTCGCCCTCATGCGCGAGGCCGGCGTCGGGTTCGTGACGCTCGGGGTGTTCTCGTGGGCGCTGCTGCAGCCCGCCCCGGACCGCTGGGACTTCGGCTGGTTCGACGAGGTCGTCGAGCTGCTCCACGAGGGCGGCATCGCGATCGACATGGCCACGGCGACGGCGTCCCCGCCGCCGTGGCTCACCGCCGCGCACCCGGAGATGCTGCCGGTCGACGCCGACGGCCACACGGTCTGGCCGGGCAGCAGGCAGTCCTGGTGCCCGAGCAGCCCGGTGTTCCGCAGCCACGCCCTCGCGCTCGCCGAGCAGATGGCGTTCCGCTACGGCGACCACCCGGCGGTGCGGCTGTGGCACGTGTCCAACGAGCTGGGCTGCCACAACGGCCGCTGCTGGTGCGACGTGTCGGCGGCGGCGTTCCGGCGCTGGCTGGCCGACCGCTACGGCTCGGTCGAGAAGCTGAACGACGCCTGGGGCACGGCGTTCTGGTCCCAGCGCTACGGGTCCTTCGAGCAGGTGCTGCCGCCGCGGCGCACCGGCGCCGTCCCCAACCCCACCCAGTCGCTGGACTTCGCCCGCTTCTCCTCCGACGAGCTGCTGTCCTACTACTGCGCCGAGCGCGACGTGATCCGGGCGCACTCGGACGTGCCCGTCACCACCAACCTCATGGTGACGCTGCACCAGGACCAGCAGGACAACCACCGCTGGGCCCGCGAGCTCGACCTCGTGGCCAATGACCACTACCTCGACGCCAGGCTGCCCGAGCCCCGCGCCGAGCTGGACTTCGCCGCCGACCTCACCCGCGGCGTCGCCCGCCGCGAGCCGTGGCTGCTCATGGAGACGGCCACGTCCGCGGTGAACTGGCAGCCGGTCAACGTCGCGAAGCGGCCCGGCGAGCTGCTGCTCGACGCGCTGACCCACGTCGCCCGCGGCGCGGACGGCATCGCGTTCTTCCAGTGGCTGGCCTCCCGGGCCGGGGCGGAGAAGTTCCACTCCGCGCTGGTGCCGCACGCGGGCCCCGACTCCGCCCGCTTCCGCGAGGTCGCCGCGCTGGGCGCGGCCCTGGCCCGGCTCGCGCCCGTCGCGGGCGCCCCGGTGGACGCCCGGGTCGCGCTGCTGTTCGACTGGGAGTGCTGGTGGGCCTGCGAGGCGCCCTCGCTGCCGACCGGGGAGCTGCGCTACACCGACGCGGCGCACCGCTGGCACGCCGCGTTCACCGCGCTGGGGCTCACGGTCGACGTCGTGCACCCCTCGGCCGACCTCGACCGGTACGCCGTCGTCGTCGTCCCGACGCTCTACCTGTGCTCCGACGCCGACGCCGCCGGGATCGCCGCGGCGGCGGCGCGCGGCGCGCAGGTGCTCGTCACCTACTTCTCCGGCATCACCGACGCCGACGACCACGTCCGCCTCGGCGGCTACCCCGGCGCGTTCCGCGACCTGCTCGGGGTGCGGGCCGAGGAGTTCGCCCCGCTGCTGCCCGGGCACACCGTGCGCCTCGACGACGGCAGCACCGCGGACCTGTGGACCGAGGTCCTGGAGGCGACCGACGCCGCGGTGCTGGCCCGGTACGTCGACGGCCCGGTCGCGGGCGCGCCGGCGCTGACCCGGCGCGGCTCGGCCTGGTACGTCGCCACCCGGCTCGACGCCGGCGCGACCGCCGCGCTCGCCTCCCGGGTCGCCGCCGCGGCGGGGATCGCGGCCGCGGCGGTCCCGGCGGGGGTCACACTGACCCGGCGCGGCCGGCACGCGTTCGTCCTCAACCGGGGCGCCGGACCGGCCCGCGTCGACGTGCACGGCACCGACCTGCTCACCGGCGCGCCGTTCCGCGGCGTCGTCCCCGCCGGGTCGGCCGCCGTGGTGGAGGAGGAGGGGTAGATGCTCGCCCGGCAGCGCCAGGAACTGATCCTCGACGCGGTGCGCACCACCGGCGGGGCGCGCGTGTCGGAGCTGGTCGACACGCTCGGCGTCTCCGACATGACGGTGCGCCGCGACATCGAGGCGCTGGCCCGGCGCGGGCTCGTCACCCGCGTGCACGGCGGGGCGACGGCGGCCGGGTCGAGCGTGGAGGAGCCGGGCTTCGCCGCGAAGTCCGAGCGCAACACCGCGGCCAAGCACGCCATCGCCGCCGCCGCGGCCACGCTGGTCGAGCCGGGCGGGTCGGTGGCGCTCTCCGCGGGTACCACCACCCACGCGGTGGCCGCGGCGCTCCTGGGCGTGCCGCGGCTCACCGTCGTCACGAACTCGCTGCGGGTCGCCGAGGTGCTGTGGCAGGCCGAGGGCACGACGGTGGTGCTGACCGGCGGGGAGCGCACGCCCTCCGACGCGCTGGTCGGGCCGGTGGCCGAGGCGGCGCTGGAGGGGCTGCACGTGGACTGGCTGCTGATGGGGGTGCACGGGATGGACGCCGAGGCCGGCTTCACGACGCCGAACCTCGCCGAGGCGGCGACGAACCGGGCACTCATGGCGAGCGCCCGGCGGGTGGCCGTGGTGGCCGACAACTCGAAGTGGGGGGTGGTGGGGTTGAGCACGATCGCGGCCCTGAACGACGTCGACGTGCTGGTCAGCGACGACGGGCTGGAGCCCGACGCGCGCCGCGCGCTGGGCGAGAGCTGCGGACGGCTGGTGCTGGCCCCGTGAGCACCTTCCGGCGGACCGACGCGCCGATGGCGGACGGCCGCACGCTGCGCTACTACGACGAGGTCCGGCCCGGGGACGACGCGACCGCGGCCCGGGTGCCCCCGCCCGACCCGCGCGACCTGCCCGCCGTCGAGCACGGGTCGGTGATGCGCTTCGACGTGCTCACCGGCGAGTGGGTGACGATCGCCGCGCACCGGATGAACCGCACCTTCATGCCGCCGGCCGACCTGTGCCCGCTGTGCCCGACCAGGCCCGGCGGCGAGCCGTCGGAGATCCCGGCCGACGCCTACGACGTGGTGGTGTTCGACAACCGCTTCCCGTCGTTCGGCCGGACGATGACCGAGGTGCCGGCCGAGGTGGACGGGAACCCGCTGTGGCCCCAGCGCCCGGCCACCGGCCGCTGCGAGGTCATGTGCTTCACCTCCGACCACGAGGCGGCGTTCTCCTCGCTCCCGCTCGAGCGGGTGCGCACCGTCATCGACGTGTGGGCCGACCGCACCGCCGAGCTGTCGGCGACCGAGGGCGTCGAGCAGGTGTTCCCGTTCGAGAACCGGGGGCGCGAGATCGGGGTGTCGCTGCAGCACCCGCACGGCCAGATCTTCGGCTACCCCTACGTCACGCCGCGCACCGCGCAGCTGCTCACCCGGGCCGGCGCGCACCGCCAGCGCACCGGGCGCGACCTCATGGAGGACGTGCTCACCGGCGAGCGCAAGGCCGGGCACCGCGTCGTGATCGACGGCGAGCACTGGACGGCGTTCGTGCCGGCCGCGGCGCGCTGGCCGGTGGAGGCCCACCTCCTCCCGCACCGCGCCGTCCCCGACCTCGCCGCGCTCTCCGAGGACGAGCGCGCCGAGCTGGCCGTCGTCTACCGCGACCTGCTCGGGCGGGTGGAGCGCTACTTCGGCGCGGAGGGCGCCGACCCGCCCTACATCGCCGCGTGGCACCAGGCGCCGGTGCACACCGGCCGCGACCTGACCCGCCTGCACCTGCAGCTGTTCTCCCTGCGCCGCGCGCCGGGCAAGCTCAAGTACCTGGCCGGGTCGGAGTCCGGCATGGCGGCGTGGCTGGGCGACGCGTCCCCGGAGCGGATCGCGGAACGGCTGCGCGAGGTCGCCCCGTGACGGCGGGGCGGTGGGCCGCCCCCGGCCGGGTCAACCTGATCGGGGAGCACGTCGACTACGCCGGGGGGCTCTGCCTGCCGTTCGCGCTGGCCGAGCGGACGGTCGTGGAGGCGCGCCCCCGCGACGACGGGCGGTTCACCGCGCGGAGCACCGCCGAGACCGGCACCGTCGACCTGGCGCTCGACGAGATCGGGCCCGGCGCCCCCGCGGGCTGGGCCGGGTACCCGGCCGGGGTGCTGTGGGCGCTGCGCGCCGCCGGGCACCCGGTCGGCGGGCTGGACGTGGTCGTCACCGACACCGTCCCGCTCGGGGCCGGGCTGTCGTCGTCGGCGGCGCTGGAGTGCGCCGTCGCGCTCGCCGCGGACGACCTGTACGGGCTCGGGCTGCCCCGCACCGCGCTCGCCGCGGCCTGCGTGCGCGCGGAGAACGAGGTCGTCGGCGCGCAGACCGGCGGCATGGACCAGGCGGCCGCGCTGCTCGCCACGGCCGGGCACGCGCTGCTGCTCGACACCCGCGACGGCAGCACGCGGCAGGTCCCCTTCGCCCCCGCCGACGCCGGCCTCGCCGTCCTGGTGATCGACACCCGGGTCCGCCACCACCTCGCCGACGGGCAGTACGGCGCGCGGCGGGCGGCGGTGGAGAAGGCCGCCGCGGCGCTCGGGGTCCCCTCGCTGCGCGGTCTCGACGTCGCCGACCTGCGCGACCTCGACGCCGACCTCCTGCCCCGGGCCCGGCACGTCGTCACCGAGATCGCCCGGGTCGGCGAGGTCGTGGCCCTGCTCGACGCGGGCCGGCTGCCCGCGATCGGCCCGCTGCTCGACGCCTCGCACGCCTCCCTGCGCGACGACTACGCGGTCTCCTGCGCGGAGCTGGACCTCGCCGTCGCCGCGGCCCGGGAGGGCGGGGCGCTCGGGGCCCGGATGACCGGCGGCGGCTTCGGCGGCTCGGCCGTCGCGCTCGTCCCGCTGGACCGGCTCGACGCCGTGACCCGGACCGTCCGCGCCGCCTTCGCCGCGGCCGGGCACCGGGAGCCGACCATCCGTACCGCCGAACCGTCCGAGGGGGCGCGGCGCCTCTCCTGAGCGCCCGGGGTCAGGGCGCCGCCGCGGAGATGGGCAGCCGCACCTGGAAGCGGGTGTCGCCCGGCTCCGACCGGACCGTGATGTCGCCGTGGTGGCGCGAGACGACCACCCGGTAGCTGACGTCGAGCCCCAGGCCCGTGCCCTTGCCCACGCCCTTCGTGGTGAAGAACGGCTCGAAGATCCGCTGCCGGACGTCGGCGGGGATGCCCGGGCCGGTGTCGGCGATCTCGACGAGCACCCGGTCGCCGTCACGGGCCGTGCGGACCGTCAGCGTGCCGTGCCCGCCCATCGCGTCCAGGGCGTTGTCGACGATGTTCGTCCACACCTGGTTGAGCTCGGCGGCGTAGGCGGGGATCTGCGGCAGCGACCGGTCGTAGTCCTTGACGATCCGCACCCCCGCCTCCTCGCCCAGCTTCCGCCCGAACATCACCAGCGTCGCGTCGAGGCCCTCGTGCACGTCGACCCAGCGGTGCGGCGCCCGGTCCATCTGGGAGTACTGCTTGGCCGCGAGCACCAGGTCGGAGATCCGCGAGGTGGCGTCGGTGATCTCGCGGAGCAGGCTCTCGGTCTCCACGGTGTAGGCGAGCCAGCGGATGGCCCCCTCCAGCACGGCCGGGTCGGACGCGGTGCGGACCGCCTCCAGGTCGGAGACCTCCAGCCCGCCCGCGACGAACACCGGCGCGAGGTCCCAGCCGCCGGGGATCCCGGCGTCGTCGAGCCAGTCGCCGAGCTCGTCCTCGCGGTCGGAGGTCTCGATCGGCGAGAGCGACGGGGCGTGGCGCACCTTCTTCACGAACTCGTCCTGGGCGATGACGAGCTTGTGCAGCTGCGGGCCGGCGATCCGGCCGTCGGCGATCATCGCGAGCTTGTGGCGCATCCCCTCGACCTTGTCACGCAGCGCGTCCGCCGCCCGCCCGGCCGCGGCGGCCGGGTTGTTCAGCTCGTGGGTGAGCCCCGCCGAGAGCTTGCCCAGGGCGAGCAGCCGCTCGCGCTCCGCGGTGATCTGCCCGCCCTTGCGCAACCCGAGGATCATGCCCTCCAGCAGGTGCACCGCCATCGGGAACCACTGCTGGAACTGCGCGGCGAACTCCCCGGCGGGCAGCGCAAGCAGGCAGCTGTCGGTGATCGCGCGCACCGACGCCGGGTAGGTCCGGGCACTCTCGTCGTCGAGGTAGAACTGCACCGCGCCGAAGTAGACGCCGCGGTGGTCGGTGCGCGTGGTCTCGACCGGGTCGCCGCCGATGAGCCGGCTCATCGCGATCGTGCCGGAGAGCAGCACGTGGAAGCAGTCGGCCGGGTCGCCCTCGACGACGATGTCGGTGCCGGCCGCGGCCGTCACCTCGTCGGCGTGCTCGGCGACCCAGGCGAGCTGCTCGTCGGTCAGGTCGGCGAAGAGGAACAGGCTCCGCAGGTCGGTCGTGGTGGCCATCTCACTGCCCTCCGGTCACTGGTCGGCGAGGTAGCGGTGGACGAGCGTGACGGCCATGGCGCCCTCGCCCACGGCGCTCGCGACCCGCTTCACCGAGTCCGACCGCACGTCGCCCGCCACGAACACGCCCGGCACGCTCGACTCCAGGTGGTACGGGTCGCGGTCCAGCGGCCAGCCCGGCGGCCGCTGCCCGCCGACGACGAGGTCGGGCCCGGTGCGCACGAACCCGCGCTCGTCGCGGGTCACGACGCCGTCGAGCCACTCGGTGCGCGGGGCCGCGCCGATGAACACGAACATGGAGGCCGCGTCGACCTCCTGCTTCTCCCCCGACCTGCGGTCGGACAGGACCAGCCGCTCCAGGTGCCCGTCCCCGCACGCCTCGGCGACCTCGGTGCTCGTGCGCACGTGCACGTTCTCGATGGCGTCGAGCTGCTTGATCAGATAGTGCGACATCGACGCCTCCAGGTCCGGCCCGCGCACCAGCAGGGTGACGGTCGCGGCGTGCCGGGAGAAGAACACCGCGGCCTGGCCCGCCGAGTTCGCGCCGCCGACGATGTAGACGTCCTGGCCCGCGCAGCTCGGGGCCTCGGTGGCGGCCGAGCCGTAGAACACCCCGCGCCCGGTGAGCTCCGCGACGCCGGGGGCGTCCAGCGAGCGGTAGGAGACCCCGGTCGCCAGCACGACGGCGTGCGCGGCGATCTCGGTGCAGTCCCCGAAGCGGACGACCCGGGACGAGCCGCGCGCCTCCAGGGCGACCACGTCGCGGGCGGAGACGCACTCCGCGGACCAGCGGGGCCCCTCCCCCCGCGACCCCGCCCCGGGCGGCGGCCCCCCCGCCCGCCCGG
>JAPLAT010000245.1 GCA_026393175.1 Pseudonocardiales bacterium | reverse complement strand
ACTCGCCGCGGGCCTGGGCCTGGACGCGCCACCGGCCGCCGGGGCCGTGCTGTCGGCGCTGGGCGTGCTCCCGGCGCTCGCCGCGGACCGCCTCGCCAGGCCCCCGGTAGCAGCAAAGCCACCTTCACGCAAGCTGCTTGCGTGAAAGTGGCTTTGCTGCAACGCGGACGTGCCGGCACCCTTCCCCAGGCGCCGGTCCGTCACGGGGCGGGACGGGCCTCCGGGGGGAGGACGCCCCAGTCGATGAGCTGATCGGTCAGCTCACCGGGGCTCTTGTCGTAGATGATCGCGAGCGAGCGCAGGTCCTCGGCGCGGATGGAGAGCACCTTGCCGTTGTAGTCGCCGCGCTGGCTCTGGATGGCGGCGGCGTAGCGGGCCAGCGGGCCCACCTTGTCCGCCGGGAGCTGCTGCAGCCGCTCCAGGTTGATGACGATCTTCGTGGCCGGCTCCGAGCCCGACGGCACGCGGCCCTCGGGCAGCAGCTCGGCCACCGGAACGCCGTAGAAGTCGGCGAGCTCGGCCAGCTTCTGCACGGTGACGGCGCGGTCGCCGCGCTCGTACGAACCCACCACGACGGCCTTCCACCGCCCACCGGACTTCTGCTCGACACCGTGCAGCGACAACCCCTGCTGCTGCCGGATGGCGCGCAGCTTCCCGCCGAGCGCCTTCGCGTAGTCGCCCATACGGCGACCTCCTTACGTCACTGACCCCGGCCGCGGGACCGGGGTCGGGGTGGTGCGGGGCTCCGGCGCTCGGGGAACGCCGGAGGGTCTCCGGGTGGTGCCCCCCGCGGCCGCGGCCACCCTCGGATCCCGTGATCTATACGGAGAGTAATCATGCGCTCAGCGTCACTGATCGGTCAAGTTGTCCGACCCCTCGCGGTGTCGTCACCGACAGGTTCCACCCTAATGGCTGATCGACAGCCGACCACCTGGCGATGGAGAGCGACCGTCCGGCGACGACAGGGCGAGGCCCGTGATCGGAGCGTGACAGAGCCGTGACGGGCGGGACTCCGGAGGGTGTCCGCCCCGCGTCGGCGGATGTGAGTCCCGCGACCCTGCCCGCTTCGGACGGGGATCGCCGGGCCGGGCGCTGATAGCGTCGCCCGGACACCGTTCCTTTAAGCCCGTCCGGTGAGGCGGGGAAGGAGACCTCCAGTGGCGGAGCACCGCCGCGGGGACGAGGCGGCGGGCCCGGGGGACCGGGAACTGCTCAGCGCCGCCGACGTGACCCGCACCGTCGCGCGCATCGCGCACCAGATCATCGAGAAGGCCGCCGGGGACGCCACGGCGCCGGTCCTGATCGGCATCCCGACCCGCGGCGCCGTCCTGGCCCGCCGGCTGGCCGCCGCGATCGGCGAGTTCTCCGGGGTGGCGCCGGAGGTCGGGGCCGTCGACGCCACGCTCTACCGCGACGACCTGCGCCGCCGCCCGGCCCGCGCGCTGGAGGGCACCGCGGTCCCCGACGGCGGCCTCGACGACCGGCTCGTGGTGCTCGTGGACGACGTGCTCATGTCCGGGCGCACGGTCCGCGCCGCGCTCGACGCGCTGGCCGACCACGGGCGCCCGCGCGCGGTGCAGCTCGCGGTGCTGGTCGACCGCGGCCACCGCGAGCTGCCGATCCGCGCCGACTACGTCGGCAAGAACGTGCCCACCGCCCGCGACGAGCAGATCCTCGTGCTGCTCGCCGAGGTCGACGGCGCCGACGGCGTGCGGCTGCGCAGGCGCCCCGCCGACCCCGCAGCCGCCGACCCCGCAGTCACCGACCCCGCGGCCACCGACCCGGCGTCCGCCGGGTCGCCGACGGCGCAGGGCGAGGGGGACCGGTGAAGCACCTGCTCTCGGTCGCCGACCTCGACGCCGCCGCCGCGACCGGCCTGCTCGACACCGCCGACCGGCTCCGGCAGGCCCTGATGGGCCGGGAGGTCCGCAAGCTGCCGACGCTGCGCGGCCGCACGATCATCACGATGTTCTACGAGAACTCCACCCGCACCCGGGTGTCCTTCGAGGCCGCGGGCAAGTGGATGAGCGCGGACACGATCAACGTCTCGGCCTCGGGGTCGAGCGTCGGCAAGGGGGAGTCGCTGCGCGACACCGCGCTGACGCTCTCCGCGATGGGCGCCGACTGCGTCGTCGTCCGGCACCCGGCCTCGGGCGCCGCGCACCGCCTCGCCGGCTGGGTCGGGGACCGGACGTCGGTGGTCAACGCGGGCGACGGCACCCACGAGCACCCCACGCAGGCGCTGCTCGACGCCGCCACGATCCGGGACCGGCTCGGCGGGATCGCCGGCAAGCGGATCGGGATCGTCGGCGACGTCCTGCACAGCCGCGTCGCCCGGTCCAACGTGACGCTGCTGGCCACCCTGGGCGCGCAGGTCGTGCTCGTCGCCCCGCCGACGCTGCTGCCGAGCGGGGTGGCGGAGTGGCCGTGCCGGGTCGGCTCGGTGCTCGACGCCGAGCTCCCCGCCCTGGACGCGGTGATGATGCTGCGCGTGCAGGCCGAGCGCATGCACGGCGGCTTCTTCCCGTCGGCGCGCGAGTACGCCGTCGGCTACGGGCTCTCCGAGGCCCGGGCCGCGCTGCTGCCCGAGCACGCCGTCGTCCTGCACCCCGGGCCGATGGTGCGCGGCATGGAGATCGCCCCGGCCGTCGCCGACGGCCCGCGCTCGGCCGTGCTGGCCCAGGTCGCCAACGGCGTGCACGTCCGCATGGCCGTCCTCTACCACCTGCTCGCGGGAGCCCCCGAATGACCGCCGACCTGCTCATCACCGACGTCCGGCCCTACGGCGGCGACACCGTCGACGTGCTCGTGCGCGACGGGGAGGTCGCGGAGATCGGGTCCGGCCTGCGGTCCGACGGGCCCGTCCTGCCCGGCGGCGGGCACGTCCTGCTGCCCGGGTTCGTCGACCTGCACGTCCACCTGCGCGAGCCCGGCGGCGAGGAGTCCGAGGACGTCGCCACCGGGTCGGCCGCGGCCGCGCTGGGCGGGTTCACCGCGGTCTTCGCGATGCCGAACACCGACCCGGTCGCCGACAGCGCCGTGGTCGTCGAGCACGTGGCGCGCCGCGGCGCGGAGGTCGGGCTGGTCGACGTGCACCCGGTCGGCGCCGTCACCGTCGGGCTGGAGGGCGCGAAGCTCGCCGAGCTGGGCACGATGGCCGCGAGCCGGGCCGGGGTGCGGATGTTCAGCGACGACGGGCGCTGCGTCAACGACCCGCTGATCATGCGCCGGGCCCTGGAGTACGCCTCCGCGCTCGACGTCGTCATCGCCCAGCACGCCGAGGACCACCGCCTCACCGGCGGCGCGCAGGCCCACGAGGGCACGGCCGCGGCGCGGCTGGGGCTCACCGGCTGGCCCGCGACGGCCGAGGAGACGGTCGTGGCCCGCGACTGCGCGCTGGCCCGGGAGGCCGGGGCGCGGCTGCACGTCTGCCACGTCTCCTCCGCGCACACGATCGCGGTGCTGCGGGCGGCGAAGGCGGCCGGGGTGCGGGTGAGCGCCGAGGTCACGCCGCACCACCTGCTGCTCACCGACGCGCGGCTGTCGGGCTACGACCCGGTCAACAAGGTCAACCCGCCGCTGCGCACCGCCGACGACACCCGCGCGATGCGCGAGGCGCTGGCCGAGGGCGTGATCGACGTCGTCGCGACCGACCACGCCCCGCACGCCGCGCAGTACAAGGACACCGAGTGGCAGGCCGCGCGGCCCGGGATGCTGGGCCTGCAGACGGCGCTGTCGGTGGTGCTGCACACCATGCTGGAACCGGGGCTGCTGGACTGGCGCGGCGTGGCCCGCGTGCTGTCCGAGCGCCCCGCCGAGATCGGCGGGCTGCCCGACCAGGGCCGCCCGATCGCGGTGGGCGAGCCGGCCACGTTCGCGCTGGTGGACCCGGACGCGCAGTGGACGGTACGCGGCGCCGCGCTGGCCAGCCGGGCGGCGAACACCCCCTACGAGGGGATGCGGCTGCCCGGGCGGGTGGTCGCGACGGTCCTGCGGGGCCGGGTGACCGCGAGAGACGGGAAGGTGACGGCGTGACTGGCCCAGGAGATCGGGCACTGCTGGTCCTCGAGGACGGGCGGATCTTCCGCGGCGAGGCCTACGGCGCCCGCGGCACGGGGTTGGGCGAGGCGGTGTTCACCACCGGCATGACCGGGTACCAGGAGACGCTGACCGACCCGTCCTACCACCGGCAGGTCGTGGTGCAGACCGCCCCGCACATCGGCAACACCGGCTGGAACGACGAGGACGACGAGTCGGCGCGCATCCAGGTCGCGGGCTACGTCGTCCGCGACCCGGCGCGCACGCCGTCGAACTGGCGCTCGACCCGCTCGCTCGACGCGGTGCTCGCCGAGCAGGGCGTCGTCGGCGTCGCGGGGATCGACACCCGCGCGCTGGTGCGCCACCTGCGCGAGCGGGGCGCCATGCGCTCCGGGGTGTTCTCCGGCGACGACCTGGCCCCCGACGCCGAGCTCGTGGAGCGGGTGCGGGCCAGCGAGCCGATGGAGGGCGCGGACCTCTACGGCGCTGTGACCACGGCGGAGCCCTACGTCGTGCCCGCGGCGGGGGAGACCCGGTTCCGGGTGGCGGCGCTCGACGTCGGCATCAAGTCCAACACCCCGCGGATGCTCGCGCTGCGCGGCATCGAGACCCACGTGCTGCCGGCGGCGACCCCGATCGAGGCGATCGACGAGCTGGCCCCCGACGGGTTCTTCCTGTCCAACGGGCCCGGCGACCCGGCCACGGCCGAGGGCCCCGTCGAGCTGACCCGGCAGGTGCTGGGGCGCGGCATCCCGCTGTTCGGCATCTGCTTCGGCAACCAGATCCTCGGCCGCGCGCTGGGCCGGGGCACCTACAAGCTGCGCTACGGCCACCGCGGCATCAACATCCCGGTCGTCGAGCACGCCACCGGGCGGGTCGCGATCACCTCGCAGAACCACGGGTTCGCCGTGCAGGGCGAGGCCGGGGAGGTCTTCGACACCCCGTTCGGCCGCGCGCAGATCACCCACACCTGCCCCAACGACGGCTGCGTCGAGGGCCTGTCGCTGCTGGCAGGCCCGGCGTTCTCGGTGCAGTACCACCCGGAGGCGGCGGCCGGGCCGCACGACGCCGCCGACCTGTTCGACCGGTTCGTCGACCTGCTCGAGGAGTACCGCAGGCCGTCGGGCCGCCACCACCGCAGGGAGGACGGCTGATGCCGCGCCGCGACGACATCGACCACGTGCTCGTGATCGGCTCCGGGCCGATCGTGATCGGGCAGGCCTGCGAGTTCGACTACTCCGGCACCCAGGCCTGCCGGGTGCTGCGCGCGGAGGGCATCCGCGTCTCGCTGGTGAACTCCAACCCGGCCACGATCATGACGGACCCGGAGTTCGCCGACGCCACCTACGTCGAGCCGATCACCGCGGAGTTCGTGGAGAAGGTCATCGTCGCCGAGCGCGACGCCGGCCACCCGGTCACCGCCATCCTCGCCACGCTCGGCGGGCAGACGGCGCTGAACACCGCGATCGCGCTGCACGACGCCGGGATCCTCGAGAAGTACGGCGTCGAGCTGATCGGCGCCGACGTCGAGGCGATCCAGCGCGGCGAGGACCGGCTCAAGTTCAAGGAGATCGTGCAGGCCTGCGGCGGCGACGTGCCGCGCAGCGCCGTCTGCCACTCCATGGACGAGGTCCGCGCGGCCGTCGCCGACCTCGGCCTGCCCGTCGTCATCCGGCCCTCGTTCACCATGGGCGGGCTCGGCTCGGGCATGGCGCACACCGACGCCGACCTGGAGCGCCTGGCCGGCGGCGGGCTCGCCGCCTCCCCGGTCACCGAGGTCCTCATCGAGGAGTCGGTGCTCGGGTGGAAGGAGTACGAGCTCGAGCTCATGCGCGACCACCACGACAACGTGGTCGTCATCTGCTCCATCGAGAACCTCGACCCGATGGGTGTGCACACCGGCGACTCGATCACCGTCGCCCCGGCGATGACGCTCACCGACCGCGAGTACCAGAACATGCGCGACGTCGGCATCTCGGTGCTGCGCGCGGTCGGCGTCGAGACCGGCGGCTGCAACATCCAGTTCGCCGTG
>JAPLAT010000243.1 GCA_026393175.1 Pseudonocardiales bacterium | reverse complement strand
GACGGGGTGCGCGAGCTGGCGGCGGAGCTGGCCGCCGGGGTCGCACGCGCCGGGCGTCCCGCACCGCAGCCCGCCTGACGGGGCCCGCCGCGCCGGACGTGGGCCTCCGCCGGGAGGAGCGCCCCGGGCACGGCGCCGCCGGTCGGGGGCGGGCGATACCGTGGCCCCGTGAGTCCCCTCGTCGCCACGACGCTGCTGGCCGCCATCCCGAGCCCCGACCGGGGGGTGTGGATGCTCGGCCCGATCCCGATCCGGGCGTACGCGCTGTGCATCATCGCCGGCATCGTCGTGGCGGTCATGTGGGGCGAGCGGCGGTTCGTCGCCCGCGGCGGGGCGCCCGGCACGGTCACCGACGTCGCCGTGTTCGCCGTGCCGTTCGGGCTGGTCGGCGGGCGGCTCTACCACGTCGCCACGGACTGGCGCACCTACTTCGGCCCCGGCGGCAACCCGATCGAGGCCCTCTACATCTGGCAGGGCGGCCTGGGGATCTGGGGCGCGGTGGCGCTCGGCGCGGTCGGCGCGTGGATCGGCTGCCGGCGCCGCGGGGTGCCGCTGCCGTTCTTCGCCGACGCCGTCGCCCCCGGGATCGTGGTGGCGCAGGCGATCGGGCGGCTGGGCAACTGGTTCAACCAGGAGCTCTACGGCGCGCCGACGACGCTGCCGTGGGGCCTGGAGATCTACGAGCGGGTGGACCCGGCGACCGGGGCGCCCGACCCGCTCAACGGTGTCGCCGTCGACCTGACCCCGATCGGCACCTACCACCCCACGTTCCTCTACGAGCTGCTGTGGAACCTCGGCGTGGCCGCGCTCGTGGTCTGGGCGGACCGCCGGTTCCGGCTGGGCCACGGCCGCGCGTTCGCGCTCTACGTCGCGGGCTACACCGCGGGCCGGTTCTGGATCGAGCTCATGCGCACCGACCCGGCCACGACGGTGTTCGGCGACGTCCGGATCAACGTCGTCGTGTCGGTGGTGGTGTTCGCGGGCGCCGTCGCCTACATCGCGCTCGCCCCGCGGGGGCGCGAGGAGCCGCCGCCCAGCGATGCGGCCGCCGCCGATCCGGAGGCGGACGGCCCGGCCGACCCCTCCGCCGCCGACCCCTCCTCCGCCGACCCCTCCTCCACCGACCCGGACGCCGCGGCCCCGGACGGGGACACCTGCGGGGACGGACCGGAGCTGACCAAGGCGCCCGTCGGCAAGTCCCGGCGCTCCCGGGGGGAGCCGGGCGAGCCGTGACGTTCACCGGGTTCGGCGAGGACGCCGTCGAGTTCTACGACGGCCTGGCGGCGGACAACTCCAAGGCCTACTGGACCGACCGCAGGGCCGTCTACGAGCGCGACGTGCGGGGGCCGATGCTGGCGCTGCTCGCCGACTGCGAGCCGGAGTTCGGCCCGGGCAAGATCTTCCGGCCCTACCGCGACGTCCGCTTCTCGAACGACAAGACCCCCTACAAGACGCACTGCGGGGCGACGGTCGGCGGCTTCTACGTGCAGGTCGGCAGCGACGGCCTGATGGCCGCGGGCGGGCACTACCAGATGGCGTCCGACCAGGTCGCCCGGTTCCGCACCGCGGTCGACGACGAGCGCCGCGGCACCGACCTGCAGCGCAGGCTCGCCGCGCTGGAGGCGGCCGGCATCACGGTCGCGGGGGAGCGGCTCAAGACCCGGCCGCGCGGCGTGGACCCGGAGCACCCGCGCCTGGACCTGCTGCGGCACAAGTCGCTCTACGGGTGGCGGACCTGGCCGCCCGACGACGCGCTGCACGGGCCGGAGTGCCGGGAGCGGGTGGTCGCGGTGTGGCGCGCGCTGCGTCCCCTGACCGAGTGGCTCGAGGACCACGTGGGCCCGAGCGAGCAACCCCGGCGCTGAACACCGACTGTTCACCACCCGCCCTTCCTGATCGTTCCAGTAATCGGTCTAGACTGTGGCGCTGTGACCCGTCGCACGAAAATCGTCTGCACGATCGGGCCCGCGACCGCCACCCCGGACCGCATCCGGGAGCTGGTCCAGGCGGGGATGGACGTCGCCCGCCTGAACTTCAGCCACGGCAGCCGGGACGACCACAAGCGCGTCTACGAGATGGTGCGCGAGGCCGCGGACGCCGAGGGCCGCGCCGTCGGCATCCTCGCCGACCTGCAGGGCCCCAAGATCCGCCTCGGGCGGTTCGCCGCCGGGCCGACCGAGTGGCGCACCGGTGAGGAGGTGCGGATCACCGTCGAGGACGTGGCCGGCACCCACGACCGGGTCTCCACCACCTACAAGGGCCTGGCCGACGACGCCCGGCCCGACGACCGCCTGCTCGTCGACGACGGCAAGGTCGGCCTGCGGGTCACCGCCGTCGAGGGCATGGACGTCGTCTGCCGGGTCACCGAGGGCGGCCCGGTCAGCGACAACAAGGGCCTCTCGCTGCCCGGCATGAACGTCTCCGTGCCTGCCCTGTCCGAGAAGGACATCGGCGACCTGGAGTTCGCGCTCGACCTGCGCGTCGACGTCATCGCGCTGTCGTTCGTGCGCAGCCCGGCCGACATCGACCTCGTCCACAAGATCATGGACGCCAAGGGCGCGCGGCTGCCGGTCGTCGCGAAGCTGGAGAAGCCGGAGGCCGTCGACAACCTCGAGGCCATCGTGCTCGCCTTCGACGGCGTGATGGTGGCCCGCGGCGACCTCGGCGTCGAGCTGCCGCTGGAGCACGTGCCGCTGGTGCAGAAGCGGGCCATCCAGATCGCGCGGGAGAACGCGAAGCCGGTGATCGTCGCGACCCAGATGCTGGAGTCGATGATCACCAACTCGCGCCCGACCCGGGCCGAGGCCTCCGACGTCGCCAACGCGGTGCTCGACGGCGCCGACGCGGTGATGCTCTCGGGCGAGACCGGCGTCGGCCGCTACCCGATCAAGACCGTCCGCACGATGGCGCAGATCATCGAGGCCGTCGAGGACGGGCCGGTCACCGTCCCGCCGCTCAACCACGTGCCCCGCACCAAGCGCGGCGTGCTGTCCTACGCGGCCCGCGACATCGGCGAGCGGCTCTCCGCCCGCGCGATCGTCGCGTTCACGCAGTCCGGCGACACCGTCCGCAGGCTGTCCCGGCT
>JAPLAT010000429.1 GCA_026393175.1 Pseudonocardiales bacterium | reverse complement strand
GAGCCCCGGTTCTCGGCGATCGCGCACCTCATGAAGGGCGCGTTCGACCGGCTCTCGGCGCTGATGCTGCTCGTCGTGCTGCTCCCGGTGTTCCTCGGCGTGGCCGTCGCGGTCAAGCTCGACGGCGGGCCGGTGTTCTTCCGGCAGACCCGCGTCGGCAAGCACGGCCGGGCGTTCCGGATGGTCAAGTTCCGCTCGATGGTCGTCGACGCGGAGCAGCGGCGGGCCGAGCTCGTCGCCATGAACGAGGGCGCCGGGCCGCTGTTCAAGATGCGCCGCGACCCGCGCATCACCCGCGTGGGGCACCTGCTGCGCCGCTACTCGCTCGACGAGCTGCCCCAGCTGTTCAACGTGCTGGCCGGCTCGATGTCGCTGGTGGGCCCGCGCCCGCCGCTGCCCGCCGAGGTGGAGGGCTACTCCACCGAGGTCCACCGCCGCCTGCACGTGCGCCCCGGGCTCACCGGCCTGTGGCAGGTCAGCGGCCGCTCCAACCTGTCGTGGGAGGAGTCGGTGCGGCTCGACCTGCGCTACGTGGAGAACTGGTCGCTGGCCCTCGACGCGCTCATCCTGTGGAAGACCGTCGGGGCCGTCCTCAAGGGCGACGGCGCGTACTGACCCGCCACGACGAACGCCCCGCCACCTCTGCGGTGGCGGGGCGTTCGTCTTCGCGGGAGAGCGGCGCCTACGGGCGGGCGGCGCCGACCCGGATGCGGTCGATGGCGACGTCCAGCGGGTCGCGGTAGGGCTGCTCCCAGAGCATCCAGGGCCGCGTGCCGGTCTGGTAGCTCGCCTCGAGCAGGTTGCGCTCCTTGGCCGTGTCGGCGGGCTGCCAGAACCCGCGGTGCTTCTGCGCCAGCAGCCGGCCCTGGGCCGCGAGCGTCACGCAGGCGTCCTCGACGAGGCAGCCGCCCTCGGGGATGTGGTCGAAGATCTCCGGGCGCAGCACGAAGTAGCCGCCGTTCTCCCAGATCGGCATCTGCTGCAGGCCGGAGACGGACGTGATCCGGTCGTCGTCGCCGATGCCGACGCAGTGGAACGCCGCCTGCGGTGGCACGGCGAGCAGCGACGCCACGGCGTCCGAGCGCCGGAAGCGGGACACCATCTCGTCGAGCGGGGCGTCGGTGAGCACGTCGGCGTAGTTGGCGAGGAACATCTCCTCGTCGGCGACGTGCCTGCGGACGCGGCGCAGCCGCTCGCCGATCGGCGACGTGACGCCGGTGTGGACGAACGTGATCGTCCAGTCCTGGATGTCGGAGCCCAGCAGCTCGACCTCGCCGCCGCTGAGCACGAAATCGTTCGACGCGGTCTCGGAGTAGTTGAGGAAGTAGTCCTTGATGTGCTCGGCGCCGTAGCCCAGGCACAGCGTAGTTGAGGAAGTAGTCCTTGATGTGCTCGGCGCCGTAGCCCAGGCACAGCACGAAATCGGTGTGGCCGAAGTGCGCGTAGTACCGCATCACGTGCCAGATGAGCGGGCGCGGCCCCACCGTCTGCATCGGTTTCGGCAGATCGGAGGCGCCCTCGCGCATCCGCATGCCATAGCCCCCACAGAACAGGACGACCTTCATCGTGATCACTGGTCCATTCCTCGGCACGTGCCGTAGAGACGTCCGTCGACTCCAGTCTCAACGACCGGCGCCCGCTTTGGGTGCCAAGGACGACCGGTTCGGCGGCGATTCTCAGGAAAGTTCACGTGCAGTGATCGGTTGCGGCGCGTGGTGGTCGTCCGGGGGCGGCCGACCCGCGTCCACCGCTCGGGGCACTCTCTTTGCGGCGAACGGGGGTGCCGCTCGTCGCGCACCGCTGATGTCACGGCGCACGCCCTGCGGGAGCCCCGTCCGTCATGCTTCCGGGTGATAACTTCGGGAGCGATCAGCTCCCCGTACCCGGGCTCGCTCCCCGCACCGCCCGGCCGCTGTCGTCACACGAGGTGGAGATGCGCGCATCCGCGCCCGAGGCACGATCCGCGCCCTTGCGCGCCCGGCACCGGTCGCTTCCGGCGCCGCGCCCGGACTCCGACCGCATGGGGGCGCATCGCACCGGGGCGCACCGCACCACGGTCCCCCGTGGCCCCGTGCCGGCCCGCAGGCCGCGCCGCGGTGCGCGCCGCTCCGGCCGGCTCTCCCGGGCCGCCCGCCGCTGGCTCCCGCTGGGTGTGGTCGTGGCCGTCGCCGCCGTGGCGGCCGGGGTGTACGTCGTCGACCAGGTGAGCTTCCCGGAGATCGACGAGCCCTCGCTGCTCGCCGTCGTACCTCCGGCACCCGACCTGCCCGCCGTGGTCGTCGCCCCCGCGGGCGGCGAGGCCACCGCCACGCCCGAGCCGACCACCGAGGCCCCGGTAACCGTTGAAGCGGAGCCTGCGGAGGCGACGGAGGAACCGGCCCCCAGCCGTGCTCCGTCGCGCCGCACCGGAGCCGCCCCTGGTGGCCTTCCGTGGCATTCCGGGATCTACGTCGGTACGCCGGACGTCGTCACCGCCTGGGAAGAGTACCGGGGGCGGGAGGTCGACGTCGTGCACGGGTTCGCTGCCCGCGGAGCATGGGACGACATCACCTCGGCCGGCTGGATCATGGGCTACTACTCGGACTTCCCCGGCATCGTCGTGATCTCGCAGCCGTTCTGGCCCGAAGACACCGGCGGCAGCCTCGACGCCTGCGCGGGTGGCGAGTACGACGACAAGTGGGCCGAGTACGGCCGTACGCTGGCCGACCATCCGGACATGGACGTCTACACGCGCCTGGCCTGGGAGTTCAACGGCACGTGGTTCGAGTGGAGCGCCACCGATGCCGACGCCTGGAAGGGCTGTTTTCGCAGCGTCGTCGACGCGGTGAGGTCCACCGCCCCCGACGCGCGCTTCGAGTGGAACATCAACGCGCACGGCTCGCAGAGCTGCGACGGCGACGCGTGGAACTGCTGGCCGGGCGACGAGTACGTCGACGTCGTGGGTATCGATCCCTACGACCACTTCCCGTCGTCCTCGACGGCGGCGGAGTTCGACGAGCAGTGCAACGAGCGACACGGCCTCTGCTATGTCATCGACTTCGCCCGTGAGCACGGAAAGGAGGTCGGGGTCACGGAGTGGGGCGTCATCGACTCCGGCATCGGCGACAACGCCCTCTACATCGAGAAGATGTACGAGACGTTCGAGTCGGGAGCCGATGTGATGGCCTACGAGACATACTTCAACTCGGCGGAGCACGGCACCACGCTGGACGGATCGGACAACCCCGAGGCCTCCGCCGCCTATCGCGCGCTCTTTGGCGGCTGACGAGCGGGGCCCGGGTAGCCTGACCGCCGCCCGCAGTCCACCCGAAGGGATCCCTCATCGTGCGCGTTCTGGTCACCGGCGGCGCGGGGTTCATCGGGTCGCACTACGTCC
>JAPLAT010000510.1 GCA_026393175.1 Pseudonocardiales bacterium | reverse complement strand
ACGACGACCGCGGTGCCCGGCGGCGGTGCCGCGGCGGGCCCCCGGGCCCCGGGGCCCAGCGGCAGGACGGGCGGGCCGCCGTCGAGCGCGTCGGCGAGGGCGTCGACCAGCTCGCCGACCCGCTCCGGGGAGCCGTCCACGGTGATCGTCCGCACCGGGGGAGTCCACCACAGCGGGGCCGGCACCGCGAACGCTCACCCAGCGTGCACTTCGCGGTCCCCCCGTCGTGTCCCGCGCTCACGCCACCGGGGTGCAACACCGCTGGTCAGGCCCCCGATATGCAGGACATGGAGATCATGGGCTGGGTCGCGGTCGGGGTGACGGTCTGGACGGTGGTGTCGGTGCTGCTCGCGCTCGCCGTCGGCGCGGCGATCCGCGCGGGCAGCGGCCCGCGGCGGCGGCCCGCCGCGCGGCGGGTGCCGGCCCACACCCGGCACGGGCTGGGCTGCGCCGGCGGCCGGATGGTGGCCGACGCGGCCTGAGCGCCGGGCGGCCCGTCAGTAGTGCCAGGGATAGGCGGCCCAGTCCGGGGCGCGCTTCTGCAGGAAGGCGTCCCGGCCCTCCACCGCCTCGTCGGTCATGTAGGCCAGCCGCGTCGCCTCGCCGGCGAACAGCTGCTGGCCGACCAGGCCGTCGTCGGTGAGGTTGAACGCGTACTTGAGCATCCGCTGCGCGGTCGGGGACTTGCCGTTGATCTCCTTCGCCCACTGCAGCGCCGTGGCCTCGAGCTCGGCGTGCGGGACGACGGCGTTGACCGCGCCCATCCGGTGCGCGTCGGCCGCGGAGTACTCGCGGCCCAGGAAGAAGATCTCCCGGGCGAACTTCTGCCCCACCTGCTTGGCCAGGTAGGCCGAGCCGTAGCCGCCGTCGAAGCTGCCCACGTCGGCGTCGGTCTGCTTGAAGCGGGCGTGCTCGGCGCTGGCCAGCGTCAGGTCGGAGACGACGTGCAGGGAGTGCCCGCCGCCCGCCGCCCACCCCGGCACGACGCAGATGACGACCTTGGGCATGAACCGGATCAGCCGCTGGCACTCCAGGATGTGCAGCCGCCCCGCGCGGGCCGGGTCGACGGTCTCCGCGGTGTCCCCGCTCGCGTACTGGTAGCCGGTGCGGCCCCGGATGCGCTGGTCGCCGCCCGAGCAGAACGCCCAGCCGCCGTCGCGCGGCGAGGGGCCGTTGCCGGTGAGCAGCACGCAGCCGACGTCGGGGGTCTGCCGGGCGTGGTCCAGCGCCCGGTACAGCTCGTCGACGGTGCCGGGGCGGAACGCGTTGCGCACCTCCGGGCGGTCGAAGGCGATCCGGACGGCGCCGGTGTCGACCGCGCGGTGGTAGGTGATGTCGGCGAAGTCGAACCCCTCGACGGCACGCCACGCGGAGGGATCGAAGATCTCGGAGACCTGGTCGGGCACGAGGCGCACCTTACGGATCGCGGCCGTGCCGGGCGGCGGGCAGGCGGGGACGGCAGGATGATCACGGTGAACCGCCCGTGGACGGCCGCGGCCGTGGCCCTGCCCGGCGTGCTGCTGGCCGTGCTCGGGCTGATGCACCCGGATGCCCTCGCGCCCTCGACGGCGGCGCGCTGGGTGCAGGTGCACCTCCTGCTCCTGCCGGTGTTCCCGCTGCTCGCCGTGGCGCTCTGGGTGCTGCTGCGCGGCGAGCGCGGCGTGGTCGCCGCGCTGGCGCGGGTCGCCGCCTACGGCTACGCCGTCCTCTACACCGCGCTCGACCTGTTGGCCGGCGTCGCGGCGGGCGTGGTCACCGACCGGCTGCGGTCGGGCAGCCAGGTGGCGCTGGACCTGCGGGCGCTGGGCAACACGCTGGGGACGGCCGGCTCGGCCGCGCTCCTCGTCGCGGCCGTGCTCACCGGCGCCGTCCTGCTGCTCCGGCACGGCCCCCGCGCCCTGCCCGGCACCGCGGCGCTGTGCGCCGGGGCGGTGGCCGTCGGGTACGGGCACGTGTACTGGCCGGTGGGCGGGCTGGGGGCGCTCGGCGTGGCCGCGGGCTGCGCGATGCTGGCCCTGGCGAGCGTGCGCCCGGGGTCGTCCGTGCCGCGCTGAGTGCACGGTCCACTGCGTCTGCGGCAGGATCGGGGGCGTGCAGACGCTGTCGAAGGGTGCCAACGCCCCGCTCCCGCCCGGTCCGGTCGCCGTCCGCGTGACGGCGGCGGCGCCCGTCGACATCTCCGCGCTGCTGGTGACGGCGTCGGGCAAGGTGCGCGACGACGACGACTTCGTGTTCTACAACCAGCCCTCGGCCCGGGGCGTGCGCTACGACCCGGCCGGGGTGGACGTCGACCCGGCGCAGGTCGAGGACGCCATCGACAAGGTCGTCGTCACCGCCAGCCTGGACGGGCGCGGCCCCGCGACGTTCGGCGCGCTCGGCGGGCTGCGGATGGACGTCGCCGTCGGCGGCGCGCCGGTCGCCGAGTTCACCCCGGACGGCCTCGGCGCGGAGACCGCGCTGCTGTGCGTGGAGATCTACCGGCGGGGCGGGCAGTGGAAGGTCCGGGCCGTCGGGCAGGGCTACGCGAACGGGCTGGGCGGCATCGCCACCGACTACGGCATCACCGTCGACGACGAGCCCGCGCCGCCCGCCGCGCCGCCCGCGGCCGCGCCCGCCGCTCCCCCCGCCGCGGGTGCGCCGTCCGGCGGGGTCGTCAACCTCGACAAGGGCAAGGTCTCGCTGCAGAAGCGGCAGACCGTCTCGCTGACCAAGACCGGCGCCCCGCCGCTGCGCCGGGTGGCGATGGGCCTGGGCTGGGACCCGGCCCGCGGCGGGCGCGCCATCGACCTCGATGCCTCCGCGATCGTCGTCGGGGCGAAGGGCAAGAAGATCGACGCGGTGTGGTTCATGAGCAAGAGCGCCTTCCGCGGCGCGCTGGCCCACTCCGGGGACAACCTCACCGGCCACGGCGAGGGCGACGACGAGACGATCACCGTCGACCTGGCGGCGCTGCCGGCCGACGCGCGGGCGATCGTGTTCGTCGTCAACTCCTTCCAGGGCCAGCGCTTCACCGAGGTCGCGCGGGCCTACTGCCGGCTGCTCGACCTGGAGACCGGCGCCGAGCTCGTCCGCTTCGACGTCACGGACTCGAAGCCGCACACCGGGGTCGTCATGAGCGTGCTGCGCCGTGCGGGCGACGCCTGGACCATGACCGCGATCGGGGAGTTCCGCGACGGCAAGACCGCCCGCGCGATGTACGGGCCCGCCGAGGAGATCGTGCGCGGCCTGGGGTAGCCACCCATCGTCGGATGCGCACGGATTGCGGAGTCGTGGATCACATGTCACGGTGCGGGCGACGCGTCCGAGTGCGTCTCTCGACGACGAGAGGATCCCTGATGGCCACCGCGAACAAGGTCACCGTCATCCCCTGCGGCGCGATGACCGCCGACCTGACCTGGCTCCTGATCAAGCCCGGTAAATCCATCACCGACCGGCACCACAAGGACGCCCCGCCGCCGTGGGTCGACGTGCCGACGCACTGCGTCCTGGTGGAGACCGACGAGGGCAAGGTGCTCTGGGACACCAGCTGTCCGAGCGACTGGGAGGACCGCTGGGCGCCCACCGGCCTGCAGGACTTCTTCCCCTACGACAAGGTCGCCGACGACGAGTACCTGGACGCGCGGCTCAACCAGCTGGGCGTCGGCCTCGACGAGATCGACTACGTGATCCTGTCGCACCTGCACTTCGACCACGCCGGCAACGCGCAGATGTTCAAGAACACCAACGCGAAGCTGGTCTGCCACGAGCGCGAGAAGGACTTCGCGTTCACCTTCGAGGGCCCGTTCAACGGCGCGCACCTCAAGGCCGACTACGAGGGCCTGGACTTCCAGACGGTGTCCGGCGACACCGACTTCCTCCCCGGCATCAGGCTCATCGAGACGCCCGGCCACACCGTCGGCACCATGTCGATGCAGGTCGACCTGCCCGACACCGGCACCATGATCTTCACCTCGGACGCCGTCTACATGGGCGAGAGCTTCGGCCCGCCCGCCACGCCGGCGGCGATCGTCAACAACCTGGAGGACTTCTACAAGTCCGTCGAGAAGCTGCGCGGGATCCAGGAGAGGACCGGCGCGCAGATGGTCTTCGGCCACGACGCCGACCAGATCCACCAGCTGCGGGTGGCGCCGGACGGGTCGTACACATGACCGGCATCGAGCTCAGGGAAGAGACGATCTTCACCTGGGGTGCGCCCCCGCTGAAGTTCGGGGCGGGCGCCTCGGACGAGATCGGCTTCGAGATGTCGGGCTACGGCGCCAAGCGGGTCCTGATCGTCACCGACCCGTGCGTCAGCGCGCTGGGCATCCCGCAGCGCATCGCCGACACGCTGTCGCGCTACGACATCTCCTCGGAGATCTTCGACGGCGTGCACGTCGAGCCCACCGACGACTCGATGAACAAGGCCGTCGAGTACGCCAGGGTGCAGG
>JAPLAT010000368.1 GCA_026393175.1 Pseudonocardiales bacterium | reverse complement strand
GATCTCCCCGCGCTCCCGCGGCGCCATCGCGGCGAACGACGACTGCGCCGCGCAGGCCGCGGCCAGGGCGTCCATGCCGTCGGCCGGGGTCGCGTCGGCCACCTCCACCAGCGTCTTGCCGGTGGCGGGGTCGTCCACGGCCAGGGTGCGGCCCCCCTCCGCGGGACGCCACGACCCGCCGATGAACAGGCCGGTGGGGACGGCGTCGAGGACCCGGGCTTCGTCGCTGGCGGTGCTCATGCCCGCGATGCTCCCACCGCGGCCGCCCGGACGCAGCGGCCCGCGGGGGTGGAACGCCCGGCGGACGTGCCCCCGGCAGGACCGTGCCGCAGGATGGGGGTCGTGACCGCCTCCCTCACCCGGCTGCCCGCCCTGGTCCCGCCCCCCACCGAGCTGCCGCCCCGGGCGGCCGCGTTGCGGGCGGAGGTGCGCGCGTTCCTGGCGGAGGAGCGCGCCGCCGGGCACTGGACGCCCCGCCCCGACGTCTGGCTCTCCGGCTGGGACGAGCGCTTCACCAAGGAGCTGGGCCGCCGGGGCTGGCTGGGCATGACGATCCCGGAGGAGTACGGCGGGCGCGGGGCCACCTCGCTGGACCGCTACGTCGTCACCGAGGAACTGCTCGCCGCCGGGGCACCGGTCGCCGCGCACTGGGTCGCCGACCGCCAGATCGGGCCGACGCTCATGCGGTTCGGCACCGAGGAGCAGCGGCGGCGCTACCTGCCCCGGATCGCCGCGGGCGAGTGCTACTTCGGCATCGGCATGAGCGAGCCGGACGCCGGGTCCGACCTGGCGGCGGTGCGCACGAAGGCGGAGCGGGTCGACGGCGGCTGGGCGCTCACCGGCACGAAGGTGTGGACGTCGGGTGCCCACCACGCGCACGCCTTCTTCGCCCTCGCCCGCTCGGCCCCGCGCGACGAGACGAACCGGCACGCGGGCCTGAGCCAGTTCATCGTCGAGCTGGACTCCCCGGGCGTGCAGATCCGCCCGATCCCGCTGCTCACCGGCGCGCACCACTTCAACGAGGTCGTGTTCGACCGGGTCTTCGTGCCCGACGCGATGGTGCTCGGCGAGCTGGGCGCGGGCTGGCGGCAGGTCACCGGCGAGCTGGCGTTCGAGCGCAGCGGGCCCGAACGGTTCCTGTCCACGTTCCCGCTGCTCACGGCCATGCTGGGGGAGCTGGCCGGCACCACGGGCGCCGAGCGCGAGGTGGGCCGGATCGTCGCCCGGCTGTGGACGCTGCGCCGGATGTCGCTGGCGGTGGCCGGCTCGCTCGACGCGGGCGAGGCCCCCGAGCTGGCGGCGGCCGTCGTCAAGGACCTGGGGACGCGGTTCGAGAACGAGATCGTCGACGCGGCCCGGACGCTGGTGGCGGTGCCGCCGGACCCGGGGGCCGCGGACGGCTTCGCCCGGCTGCTGGCCGACGCCGTGCTGCACGCCCCGGGCTTCACGCTGCGGGGTGGGACGAACGAGGTGCTGCGCGGCATCGTCGCGCGCGGGATGGGGCTGCGCTGATGAGTGACGGGCAGATGAGTGACGGGCCGATGAGTGACGGGCTGATGACCGACGACCTGCGGGAGCTCGCGGAGGCCGTCCTCGCGTCGGCGGAGCCGTGGAAGGAGCTGGACCAGGCCGGCCTGACCCGGCTCACCCTCCCCGAGGAGGCCGGGGGCAGCGGGGGCACGCTCGTCGACCTCGCCGTCGTGCTGCAGGCGGCGGGCGCCGCCGCGGCCGACGTCCCGCTGGCCGAGACCGACCTCGCCGCGTGGCTGCTGCACGCCCACGGCCTGGCCGTCCCGGACGGGCCGCTCACGGTCGCGGCGGGGGAGGGCGACCCCGGGCCCGCGGGCGACCGCGTGACCGGTCGCTTCGCCCGCGTCCCGTGGGCCCGCGGGGCGGCGGGGATCGCCGTGCTCGCCGGCGACACGGTCGGCCTGGTCCTGCCCGGTGACCGGGACCTGACCGAGGGCGCCAACCTCGCAGAGGAGCCCCGCGACACCGTGGTCGTCGACGCGGTCCTGCCCGCCGACCGGCGCGCCGCGGCCCGGCCCGGGGCGGCCCGCGAGCTGCGGCTGCGCGCCGCCCTGCTGCGCTCGCAGCTGCTGGCCGGGGCGGCCCGCGGCGC
>JAPLAT010000394.1 GCA_026393175.1 Pseudonocardiales bacterium | reverse complement strand
CGCGCAGCTCCGCCGCGGCGCCCGGCGGGTCGTCCCAGCCGGCGTGCCCGCGCAGCTGCTCGACCGCGATCCGGGTCAGCGCCCACAGCACGAGCGGGCTGCCCCCGGCGCGGTCGATCGCCTCGCGGACCGCAGCCGGGTCGGCGCCCTCGACGGCGTGGTCGAGCAGCGCGGCGGCGTCGTCGGGCGGCAGCGGCCCGAGCGTGACGGGCACGGTCGCACCGGCGGCCAGCAGCCGCGGCAGCGCCCGGGCGAAGGGGCCGTCCGCCTGCGGCCCGGTGTCGACGGGCCGGTGCGTCGCCACGGCCAGCACCGGGACCCGGCGCACGGTGGCGGCCAGCCGCTCCAGCAGCCGCACCGTGGCCGCGTCGGCCCAGTGCAGGTCCTCGAGCACGAGCAGCAGCGGCGGGGCCGCCCCCGCCCGGGCGACGAGCGCGTCCAGCACCGCGGTGTCGGCGGTGAACGTGGCCGCCGCGACCTCGGCGGGCCCGGCCGTCCCGGGGGTGACGTCCGCGGCCAGGGCGGCCCGCACCTCGGGCCACGCCCCGGCCGCCCGCGTCCACGGCCACAGGACGGGCATACCGTCCTCGTCGAGGGCGGCGCCCCAACCGACCGTCCCCCCGTCCGCGGCCACCTCCTCGACCAGCCGGGTCTTGCCGATCCCCGGCGGGCCGCCGACGAGCACGAGCCCGCCGGAGCCCGCGCGCGCCCGCTCCCGGGCGGACCGCAGCACGGCGAGCTCGCGGGCGCGCCCGAAGAGCCGGCCGGCCGCAGCGGACATGGGGCGCAGTATCCCGCCCCGCACGGCCCCGGCGCGACGTTCCGTACCGGCCCTCCGTACCCGCACCGATGCCCCCGGCCCCGGGCCCGGGGGACCGTGCGGGCCGCAACCCCGTCCCCCGCGAGGAAGGCCCGCCATGACCGATCACCACGAGGTCCCGGCCCTCGCCGGTGTCCATCACCTCAAGCTGCCCGTCGCCGACCTGGAGCGGTCGGAGCGGTGGTACGCGAGCCGGCTCGGCTACCGGCGCGCCAGCGAGTTCCTCGAGCACGGCGAGCTGATGGGCGTCGGCCTGGAGCACCCGGCCGGGGGGCCCGGCCTCGCCCTGCGGCTCGACCCGCGGCGGGCCGCGGCGGCCGCCGGGTTCGACTACTTCGCCATCGGCGTGCGCGACGAGGCCGCCCTCCGGGCGCTGGCCGACCGGCTGACCCGCCTCGGGGAGAGCCACGCCGGCGTGCACCGCGCGACGCTCGGCTGGATCCTGCCGATGCTGCACGACCCGGACGGCCACGAGGTGCGCTTCTACACCGTCGCGCACCACACCGTGCCCGACCCCGAGCGGGTCGTGGTCGTCGAGGACGCCGCCGGGACCGCCGGGGGCCGCAGGCTGGGGGTCCGGTGAGGCCCGCGCCGCCGGTGCCGGCCCCTGCCGACCGGGGCCTGGCGGACGCGGTCCGCGCCGCGTTCGCCCCCGGCGCGGGGACGGGCCGGGTCGGCCTCGAGATCGAGCTCGTCCCGGTCGCGCCGGGCGGGCGCCCGGACCCGGTCCGCCTCGCCGCCGTCCTGGGCGGGCGGTTCGCCCGCGCCGCCCGTCCCACGTTCGAGCCGGGCGGGCAGCTGGAGCTCAGCCCCGCGCCCTTGCCGGTGCACGAGGCCGTCGACGCGGCCCTGCGCCTGCTGCGCCGGGCCAGGAGCAGGGCCGCCCGCCTCGGCGTCGAGCTCGTCGGCGTCGGGACCGACCCGCACCTCGGCTGCGCGCAGGTGCCCCTGCGGGTGCCGACCCCGCGCTACCTCGCCCTGCAGCGGGCGCTCGACGCGCACGGCCCCGACGGCAGGCGGATGATGCGGCTCACCGCGTCCCTGCAGGTGTGCGTCGACCTGCTGCCCGGCCGGGCCGGGCGGGAGCAGTGGCTCGTCGCGAACCTCGCCGGGCCGCACCTGGCCGCGGCGTTCGCCCACTCCCCCACGCTCGACGGCCGGCCCGCCGGCGTCCCCGGCGCCCGAACCGGGATCTGGACCCGCGTCGACCCCCGGCGCGCCGCGTACGACGGGCGCCACCTCGACCCGGCCGACCCCGTCGGCGCCTACCTCGCCTTCGCCGCGGCGGCACCCCGGCTGCCGCTGCCCGGGCTCGACCCGCGGACCCACCTGTCCACGCTGTTCCCGCCGGTCCGCCCGCGTGGCGGCTACCTGGAAGTGCGCTACCTCGACGCGCAGCCCGACGAGCGGATCCCGGCGGCCGTGCACACGCTGCACACGCTGCTCACCGACCGGCGGGCCCGCGGCGAGGCGCTCGACCTGCTCGCGCCCGGCCTGGGCGACCTGCCGGCCGCCTGGCGGGCCGCGCCGACGGGCCGGACGACGCACGCGGCCGACCTGCTCGCGATCGCCGCGGCCGCGTGCCCGACGCTCACGGAGGTGCCGGCATGAGGCCCGTGGACGTGCTGTTCGTCGTCGACCCGCTGGAGCGCCTCGACCCGGCGCTCGACACCAGCATCGGGCTCATGCACGCCGCCCAGGAGCGCGGGGCGCGCGTGTGGGTCACCGGGACGCGGCAGATCGAGGCCGTGGACGGCGCGGCGCAGTGCCTGGCCACCCCGGTGCGGCTCGCCCCGAGCGTCCCGGCGCAGGGCTGCCGCTGGACGGTGCCCGACCCGTGGTTCCGCGCGGGCGAGCCGGTGCGCCTGCGGCCGGCCGACACCGCCGCGGTGTTCCTGCGCGCCGAGCCGCCGCTCGACGCGCGGTTCGTCACCGCGACGCTGCTGCTCGACCTCGTCGACCCGGCACGGACGGCGCTGGTCAACTCCCCCGCCGGGCTGCGGGCGTGCAGCGAGCACCTGCTGCCGCTGCACTTCCCCGACCTCGGGCCGCCGACGCTGGTCAGCGCCGACCCGGCCGCGGTGCGCGCGTTCGTCGCCGAGCACCGGGTGGCCGTGGCGAAACCCGTCGACGGGTTCGCCGGGCGCGGGGTGCTGCGGCTGGACCGGCACGACCCGAACCTGGCCTCGATCGTCGAGACCGTGACCGGTGCCGGCACGCGCAGCACGGTGCTGCAGCCCTACCTGCGCGAGGTGAGCGCGGGCAACAAGCGGGTGTTCGTCGTGGCGGGCGAGCCGGTCGGGGCCGTGGCCCGGTTCCCGCTCGACGGGGACTTCCGGATCGGCGAGCCCGCCGCGGAGGCGCCCGTCACCGACCGGGACCGCGAGATCTGCGCCCGGCTCGCGCCGACCCTGCGGCGCCACGGCATCCACCTCGCCGGGCTCGACGTCATCGGCCGCCACCTCATCGAGGTCAACGTGACCAGCGTCGGCGGCCTGCGCAAGGCCGACGCCCTGCTGGGCTGGACGCTCTGCGCCGACGTCGTCGACCTCGCCCTCGACGGCGCGTTCGGCGGGGTCCTCGACGGGGCCCCGCCGGTCGCGGCGCGGCGGCCCCGGCTCCGGCCACCGGCATGAGCGGCCCGGCCGCCGTGTCGTGGCGCACCGCGCTCGCGCCGCTGCGCAGCCCGGCGTTCCGGCGGTACGCGGCGGGCCAGCTCCCGTCGATCGCGTGCTCGTGGGTGCAGGTCGTGGCGCTCGCCGCCGTCGTGGTCGCGGTGGACTCGGGGGCGCTGGCCTGGGTGGTGGCCCTGCAGTTCCTGCCGACGCTGGTGCTCGGCCCGTGGTGCGGCGCGCTCGCCGACCGGCTCGACCGGCGCTCCGTGCTCATGGCCGCGGAGGCGGGGCTGGCGCTGGTCGCGGCGGCGTACGCGGTGGCCGCGGCGACGGGGCGGCTCACGCTGCCGGTCATCGGGGTGCTGGCGGCCACCTGGGGGATCGTCAACGCCGTCGACACCCCGGCGCGGCAGGCCCTCGTGCCGCAGCTCGTGCCGCCCGCCGCCGCGCCGGCCGCGGCCGCGCTGTCCGGGACGATGCTGCTCCTCGGGATGACGGTGGGCGCCGCGCTGGGCGGGCTGCTCGTGCCCGCGTTCGGCGCGCCCGTCGCGTTCGGCCTGAACGCGCTGTCGTTCCTGCTCGACGTCGCCGTGCTGGCGACGCTGCCGATCGGCCGCAGCCCGCGCACGCGCCGCGCGCCGCGCCAGGTCCGTGACGGCCTGGCCCACGTCCGGGACACGCCGGAGCTGCGCGGCCCGGTGCTCGTGCTCGCCGCGGTGGCCACGACCACCTTCTCCTACCCGGTCAGCGTGCCGCTGCTGCTGCGGTAGGCGGGCGCGTTCGGGCCCGCGCTGGCCGTGTTCACGGCGGCCTCCCTCGCCGGGACGCTCGTCGCCGCCGCCCGGGGCCGTCCCGGACCGCGGACGACCGCGGCCGCGACGGGCGCCGTCGCGGCCGGTCAGCTGCTCGTCGGGCTCGCGCCCGCGCTGGCGCCCGCCGGTCTCGCGGTGGCCGGGCTCGGCTGGTCGGTGCTGGTCTCCGCCGTCGCCGCCCGGCTGCAGGGGGCCCGGCCGGACATGCTCGGCCGGGTGATGGCCGTCTTCGCGGTGGTGCTGCTCGGCGGGACGGCCGTGAGCGGGCCGCTGGCCGGATGGCTCGCCGGTGTCGCGGGACCGCAGGCACCGTTCCTGCTGGGCGGGGCGGCCGCGGCGGTGACCGCCGGGGCGCTGGCGGCGCGCCGTCGGGCGCCGTCCGGCCCGCGGCGGTCCCGGGCCACCGGCGGGGCACGCCGGTGACCGTGCGCGGGACCGCCGGGCCGGTGCGTCGTCACATGTCCATGCCGCCGTTGACGGAGATGACGCTGCCGGTGATGTAGCCGGCGTCGTCGTCGACGAGGAACTGCACGGCCCGCGCGATCTCGGAGGCCTGGCCGAGCCGGCCCACCGGCACCTTCGCCACGATCTTCTCCAGCACCTCAGGCGGCACGGCGGCCACCATCTCGGTCTCGATGTAGCCCGGCGCGACGCAGTTGACGGTGATCCCCTTGCTCGCCGTCTCCCGGGCCAGGCTCTGGGTCAGCCCGAACAGGCCGGCCTTCGAGGCGGCGTAGTTGACCTGCCCGACGTTGCCCATCTGCCCGATGACGGAGGAGATGTTGACGATCCGGCCGAACCTGCGCTCGAGCATGTGGTCGAGCACCGGCTTGGTCATGTAGAACGCGCCGGAGAGGTTGACCCGCAGCACGGCGTGCCAGTCCTCCACCGACATCCGGCGCATCGTCTTGTCGACGGTGACCCCGGCGTTGTTGACGAGGTAGTCGACACGGCCGTAGGCCTCCAGCACCTCCCCGACGACGCGCTGGCAGTCCTCGGGGACGCCGACGTTGCCCTGGTGCACCGACACCGAGGCGCCCTCGGCGGTGAGCTTGCCCGCCAGGTCCTCGGCGGCCTTGCCGTTGGACGAGTACCCGGCGGCGACGTGCACCCCGGACCGGGCCAGCGCCGTCGTGATCGCGGCGCCGATCCCGCGGGCGCCCCCCGTCACGATGGCGACGCGGCGCTCGGGGTCGTGCTGGACGTCGGTCATCTGCTGCCCTCTTCCGTGTGGGTGCCTGCGGGAACTCGGTGGCCGGAGGTGGCTGCCGGGGCGCGCTACTCGCCGAACGCGGCCCGGACGTCGTCGCTGGTCGTGGGCGCGGACGGGGCCCGCGGTCCGGTGGGGCCGGGGTCGGGGGCGCCCTCGGGCGCGACGATCGCCGGATCGACGCGCAGCACGGCGTAGCCGCCGACGGCGCCCGCGCCGAACCCGGGCGCGAAGATCCGCGTCGGCCGCGTGATCGCGCCGTCGCGGACGGCGTCGGCGACGGCGATCGGGATGGACGCGGCCGAGACGTTGCCCATCGTCCCGATGTTGAAGTAGAGCTGGTCGGGCGTGAGGCCTGCCTTCTCCGCCAGGCCGAGGATCATGGTCTTGTTCGCCTGGTGCGGCACGATCAGCTCGATGGAGTCGAGGATCGGGCGGGCCGGGTCGTCCGGGTCGGGCTCCTCGCCCAGCTCGCCGAGCATCTGGTCCAGGTAGCGCTGCACCAGCGCCTTGACCTCGGGCCCGTAGACGGTGATGTCGTTGTCGAACTCCGGGTTGGGCCAGATGATCGAGTCGACCTCGCTGACCGGGCCGCTCGCGTAGGTCTGCAGCAGCTCGACGTCGGTGTGCTCGCCCGGGGCGACGACGAGGGCGGCGGCCCCGTCGCCGAAGATCATGCGCGAGGTGCGGACCGCGCCGATCTTGTCGGAGAACTTCTCGACGCAGACCAGCAGCACCGGCCGCCGCACCTCCTGCAGCAGCCGCACCGCCTCCGACAGCCCGTAGGGCAACCCCGCGCAGGCGGCGACGATGTCGGCCGACACGTGGGTCTGCAGCATGCCCAGCTGCCCCGACAGCCAGCACGCCACCGACGGGATCAGCCGCGAGCTCGTGCAGGTGGCCACGAGCACCGCGCCGATCTCGGCGGGCTCGCGGCCCGCGTGCGCCAGCGCGGCGCGCGCCGCCTCCAGCGCGAGCTGCTCGAGCGAGCGCGAGGAGTAGCGGCGCTCGCGGATCCCGGTCTTCGCGCTGATCTCCGCGGCGCTCATCGGGGACCAGGAGAAGCTGGAGTTGCGGATCACGTCGTCGTTGGTGCAGACGTGCTCGCCGCGCACCACCGACAGCGCCTCCAGCACGGGGGCGACCGCGAATGTCTCGCGGACGCGCACCGGCGGGTAGGGCGCGACCGGCGCGGCGGGCGGCAGCGGCGCCGGGCCGGAGCGCACCGGCACCTCCCCCGCGCGGACGCGGTCGATGAACGCGGTGACGTCGCGGTTGCGCGGGTGCAGCGCGATCACCACGTCGTCGGGGCCGATCTCGCCCACCGGGCGCAGCTCCGTCTCGGCCCGCTCCCACGGGTACTGGTTGTGCAGCACCATCGCCCACCGCGACAGCGCCTCCAGCTCGGGGACGCTCTCGTCGGCGTCCAGCACCTCGGCGAGGGAGAACGTCGGGTAGTCCGGGTCGTGCGCGGGGAGCACCCAGGTCAGGGCGTCGGGCCGGGCCAGCAGCTCGGCCACGGTCGGCTTGATCGCGGGCAGCTCGGTGGCGTGGTGGCGCTTGTGCCGGAAGACGTCGAACAGCAGCGCGAACGCGCGGTCCTCCGCGGCCTCGTCGTAGGTGGCCGGCAGGTCGCGGTAGGCCCGCTCCACGGCGGCGACCTTGCGGTCCCCGTCCTCCCACGGGGTCAGGACCGGCAGGAAGACGTCGTCGCGCCGGCGGGGCAGGTCGCGGAAGCGGGTCGGGCGCTTGTCGAACATCGTCATCGAGTAGCGGTTGACCCAGAACAGGTTCTGCGCGAGGTCGCGCAGCAGCGGGAAGCGGCTCGCGTAGGCGCCGGACTCCGCCCGCTCCAGGATGGTGGAGCCCGTGGGGGCCTTCGCCTCGAAGTCGCGGCCGATGACGGCGGTGAACTGCTCCAGGGACTCCAGGACCGAGAAGTCCAGCTCGGCGAGGACGGTCGCCGGGAAGACGAGCTTCCCGTGCCGGTTCATCACGAAGGGCTTCATGCACGTTCCCCCACCGGGTCGACGACCGCCGGACGCCCCCACTGAACGTCACCGCCCGGTCACCCCACAACCGGCGGAAGGGCTAAACCTTCGGGCGGATCGGCGGGTGGCGGGCTCCGGACCGGACCTCACGTGCCGCGGCGGGCGCGGTGCGGCCGTCGCCCAGAATGATCGTCATGGACGTGTACGAGGCGATCACCCGGCGGCGCGACGTGCGGGCGGAGTTCAGCGGCGACGGCGTCGACGCGGACGTGCTGGGCCGGGTGTGGGACTTCGTCGTCGTGCGCGACCGCGCCCTGCGCGAGCGCTTCCACGCCCACGTGCAGGCCGAGCGCGCGGTGTTCGCCGGCGGGCTGCCCGCCGCCGAGGCCGCCCGGTTCCGGGACATCCGCATCGACGGCATCCTCGACGCGCCGGTGTCCGTCGTCGTGACCTGCGACCCCGACCGTGGCGCGCCGCACGTCCTGGGCGCGCACGCCATCGCCGACACGACGCTGTACTCCACCTGCCTGGCGGTGCAGAACCTGTGGCTGGCCGCGACCGCCGAGGGCCTGGGCGTGGGCTGGGTGTCGTTCTACCGGGAGGAGGTCCTGCGCGGCCTGCTCGCGATCCCCGAGCGGGTGCGGCCGGTGGCCTGGCTGTGCGTCGGGCCGGTGACGGCGCTGCAGGAGGTGCCGGACCTGGAGCGGCACGGCTGGCGCTCGCGGCGCCCGCTGGCGGACGCCGTGCACACCGACCGCTGGGGCGGCTGAACCCGG
>JAPLAT010000177.1 GCA_026393175.1 Pseudonocardiales bacterium | reverse complement strand
GCGAACCTACCGCCGCGCGCTACATCCGCGCCGCCACGGGGATCACTTCCTTGCCGAGCAGCTCCAGGCGCTCGGTCTCCCACACCCGCGGCACCACGCCGTGCGCCTCGGCCACGCCCAGGTCCGCCATCTCCTGCAGCAGCGCGAGCAGGTCGTCGATCTTCTCGCCGCGCTCGCCGGCGTCGAGGGGGAGCATGACGGTCTTCTCGATCTCGTCGTAGTCGCGGCCGACGTCGGCGCAGTGGCCACGCAGGACGTCCAGCTTGCGGGCCACGTCCGGGCCGGCGAACAGGTTGCAGGCCTGCGCGTACTGCGCGACGAGCCGCAGGGTCTTCCGCTCGCCGCCGCCCCCGATGAGGATCGGCGGCCTGCGCAGGGGCAGGGGGCTGTTGAGGGTGCGCGCGAGCCGGTAGTGGGCGCCCTCGTAGGGCGCGTCGGTCCCGGCGAACATCTGCGCGCAGATCTGCAGCGTCTCCTCCAGGCGTTCGAACCGCTCGCCCGTCCCGGGGAACGGCAGGCCGAGCCCGGCGGCCTCCTCCCCGTTCCAGGCGGCGCCGATGCCCAGCCAGGCGCGCCCCTTCGAGAGCACGTCCAGCGTGCTGACGAGCTTGGCCAGCATCCCCGGCTCGCGGTAGGTGACGGCGGTGACCCAGGCCAGCAGCTCGACGCGCTCGGTGCGCGCCGCGAGGTAGCCCAGCGTCGTGTAGGCCTCCAGCATGTCGTGCTCGGGCGGGCCGAGGAACGAGATCTGCCAGACGTGGTCCATGACGCTCAGCCGGGCGAAGCCGGCCTCCTCGGCGGCGACGGCGACGCGCGTCAGGTCATCGGCGAGCCCGGCGGGCCCGTTCGGGTAGGTGAAGTCCGCGACGTGCAGACCGATCTTCACAGCGATCCCTCTCCCGCACCCGCGCTCGCGGGCGCTCGGTCCCGACGCTAGCCGCGCCCCCGCCCGGTTGCCTGGTACCGCCGATCCCCCCCTGGGCGTTCCGCCGTCCGGGACGGCGCGGCCCGGCCGGGCGCCGACGGCCGTAGCGTGCGGGCGGTCGTCGACGCACGGGAGGTCCGCGGGTGCACGGGTACGAGGTCGTCCTGCTCCGGCACGGCGAGACGGTCGGCTACGACGGCGATCTCGGGTTGACCCCGCGCGGCGAGGAGCAGGCCCGCGAGCGCGGTGCCGCCCTGGCCAAGGAGGTCCGGCCGGGGACCGAGGTGCGCATGCCGCACGCGCGCACGGCGCGGGCGATCGCGACGGGCGTCGCGCTGCGGGCCTCGCTCGTCGCGACGCTCGGGCACGACGACGGCGTCGGGCCGCTGTACCCGGAGCCGTGGTTCGACAACCTGCGCTTCGCCCTGCACGGCCGCGGCGCCGACACCTCCGACGCCGTCACCGAGCGGCTCGGGATGACCGGCGACCTGCCGGACTGGGCCCGCGAGTACGACCGGTTCGACAGCGACTACCGCTCCGTCGCCGCGGCAGGCGGGCCGATCGAGTACTGGCTGCACCACCCGACGCTGTACTTCGAGCCGCCGCACGTGGCCGCGCACCGGATGTGGCGGGGCATCGCGGCCGTGGGCGCCGGCGCTCCTGACGACCTGCTCGTCCTCGTGGCCACGCACTCCGCGCCGATGCGCGCGTTCGTCGCCACCGCGCTGGGCGCCGACCCGGGCGAACCGCACAACCTGGAGGACATCCGGGTGCGGGTGGAGCCGGACGGCGCCGCCGTCGTCCGGTTCCGGGAGCACGTGATCCCGATGTCGGTGCCCGCCCACCTCCCCCCGTGGATCGACCGGGCCTGGTTCGAGTCCTACGGCCGCGAGGGCGGGACCGGCCCGAGCGTGTAGGCGGTCATCGACAGCGAGCCGTAGGCGTAGCCGTCGACCAGGACCTCCGCGCCCTCCCCCGCCGCGGCCGCCAGCCCGGCCAGGTGGAGCAGCGGCACGAAGTGGTCGGGGGTGGGCACCGCGGCGTCCCAGTCGCCCTGCCCGCGCAGGCGGAGCAGCGCGTCGGGCTTGTCGGCCATGGCGGCGCGGGCGGCCTCGTCGAAGCGCCGCGCCCAGGCGAAGCCGTGGTCGGGGTGGGCGCGGTCCATGCCGGCGAGGTTGTGCACGACGTTGCCGCTGCCGAGCACCAGCACGCCCGACTCGCGCAGCGGCGCGAGCGCGGCGCCCAGCGCCAGGTGGTACTCCAGCGGCTTGGTCCAGTCGATGGACAGCTGCACCACCGGCACGTCGGCCTCGGGGTAGAGGTGGGTGAGCACCGACCAGGTGCCGTGGTCGAGGCCCCAGCTGTCGGCGTCGGCGCCCACCCAGGTCGGCTTCACGACCTCGGCCACCTCGGCGGCGATCTCCGGCGCGCCGGGCGCCGGGTACTCGACCGCGAACAGGTCGGGCGGGAAGCCGAAGAAGTCGTGGATGGTGCGCGGCCGGGGCATCGCCGTGACGGCCGTGAAGTTCGTGTACCAGTGCGCCGAGACGACCAGGACCGCCCGCGGGCGCGGCAGGGACGCGCCGAGCGCGCGCCACGCGGTGGTGTAGCGGTTGGTCGCCAGGGCGTTGCGCGGGTCGCCGTGCCCGACGAACGCCGCGGGCATGGTGCTCACACCGGCACCGCGAAGCGGATCACCGCCAGCGCGAGCGCGAGCACGCCCAGGACGAGCGGCGGGACGATGGTCTCCTTGCGGCGCACGTGGACCGCGATCGCGCCGGCCATCGTGAGCGCGAGACCGAGGGCGGCGATCGGCACGAGCACCGGGGCGATCCCGGTGACGGCGGGCAGGATCAGCCCGAGCGCGCCCAGCACCTCGAGCGCGCCGATGCCCTTGATGGCGGAGTCGGAGAAGTCGTCGGCCCAGCCCATGCCCGCGCCGACGAGGGCGGGCTTGGGCCGGACCAGCTTCATGCCGCCCGCGGCCAGGAAGGCCAGGGCGAGGACGATCTGCAGGATCCAGGCGACGACGCCCATCGGGTACTCCTCGGTCGATGAAGGTGAACGCTCAACAAACTAGCGCAAATCGCATGAACGTTGAAGTATCTGTGGCCCGACCGTGATCTCATGCGTCCGTGCTCCCCCTGCTGCTCGCGCTCGGCACGGCCCTCGGGTACGGCGTCGCCAACTACCTCGCCCCCGTCCTGGGCAGGCGGATGCCGCTGGCCGCGGTGCTGCTGGGCAGCCAGCTGGCCGGGCTCGCGGTGTCCGCGCTGCTCACCCTCGGCGCGGACGTCGCGATGACGGCACCCGGGCTCGCCCTCGCCGGGGTTGCCGGCGTCGCGAACGCGGGCGCGCTGGCCTGCTTCTACCGCGCCGGGCGCACCGGCAACCTGTCCGTGCTCTCCCCGATCGCGGCGAGCGGCGCCGTGGTCCCGGTCGTCGTCGGGCTCGTCAACGGCGACCGGCCGGGGCCCCTGCAGGCCCTCGGCATCCCGCTGGTGCTGGTCGGGATCGTGCTGGCGGCCCGGCGGGCCGGGCCCACGACCGGGCGGCGCACCGACGGGCTGGGCTGGGCGCTGCTCGCGGCCGTGCTCTTCGGCACGTTCCTCGCCTCCTACGCGGGCGCCGCCGCCGACAGCTCGCCGGGGGCGCTGCTGTGGTCGCGCGTCGCGCTCGTCGTCGCCACCGGGACCGGGATCCTGCTGCTGCGCGCGCCGGTCCGCGTCCGGCCCCGCGACGGCGCCCTGACCCTCGTGCCCGGCCTGCTGCTCGCGCTGGGCACGTTCGCCTTCGGCGAGGCGACGCGCGCCGGGCTGCTCAGCGTCGTGTCGGTGATCGCGACGCTCAACCCGGTGGTGACGGTGGCGCTGGCGTTCGTGCTGCTCCGCGAGCGGCCCGCGCCCGTGCAGCGGGTCGGCGCGGCGCTGGCGCTGGCCGGGATCGTGCTGCTGGCGGCCGGCTGAGGGGACCGGACGGTCAGAAGGCCGGCCACGGGATGGCGGGGCCGTAGCCGCTGGGCTCGGGGAAGACCGGCTCGTCGAGGAGCGTGCGCACCCGGGCCGCGAGGGTGCGCACCTCGCGGCGGGTGACGTGCTCGCCCAGGACGTCGGCGAAGCTGCCGTCCAGCTCGGCGGCGAGCTTCTCCAGCGACTCGACGACCTCGTCGGGCAGCGCCTTACCGGTCCAGCCCCAGAGCACGGTGCGCAGCTTGTCCTCGACGTGCAGCGTCAGCCCGTGGTCGACGCCGTAGAGGTGGCCGTCCGTGCCGGCCAGCACGTGCCCACCCTTGCGGTCGGCGTTGTTGACCACGACGTCGAACGCGGCCATCCGCTGCAGCGCCGGGGTGTCGGCGTGCGCCAGGACGGCGGGCTCGCCCCGCTCGCCGCGGGCCCGCAGGACGCCGATCCAGCCCTCGGGGACGGCCCTGGGCGAGCACACGTCCACGAGCTCGCGCTCGTCGTCGGTGTCCACCCAGACCTGCACCATGCCCGGCCCGAACGGGCCGTCGCGCAGCAGCGTCGGCGGGACGACGTGGAACCCGGCGGCCTCGGACACCAGGAACGCGCCGACCTCGCGGCCGGCCAGCGTGCCGTCGGGGAAGTCCCACAGCGGCCGCTCGCCGCGGACCGGCTTGTAGACGCACTGCGCCTCGACGCCGTCGGCGCTCACGGTGCCGAACAGCGTCGCGTTGGAGGCGTCGACGAGACGGCCCGTGATCTCGATGCGGCCGCGCGCGAGCAGCTCCGGAACGGCGGGGTCGCGAGGGTGCAAGGCTACTCGGCGGCGGGGGTGCGCTGGTGGTAGCCGTTGAGCCGCACGCAGACGTGGCCCTGCGGGTCGAGCGCCTCGGCGCACAGCGGGCACGGCGGGCGGCCCGCGGAGACGACCTTCTCGGCGCGGTCGGCGAACGCCCTGGCCTGCGGCGGGGAGAGGAAGACGCGCAGGGCGTCGGGGCCCTCCTCGGTGTCGTCGAGGACGACCGACTCGTCGATCTCCTCCTCGCTCACCGCGAGCAGTTCGACGACGACGGACTCGGAGTCGGCGTCCCAGCCCAGGCCCATCGTGCCGACGCGGAACTCCTCCTCCAGCGGCACGGCCAGCGGGTCGAGGTCGCTGCCCGCGGCGGGGGCGTCGGCGTCGCCACCGAAGCGGCGGGCCACCTCCTCCAGGAGGGCGGCGATGCGCTCGGCGAGCACCGACACCTGCTGCTTCTCCAGGAGCACGCTGACGGTGCGGGAGTCCTCGATGGCCTGCAGGTAGAAGGAGCGGTCGCCGGGTTCGCCGACGGTCCCGGCGACGAAGCGCTCGGGCTGGCGGAAGACGTGGATGACGCGTGACATGGCCCCTCCAGGATAGCCCGGATCAGGAGGTGCCGCCCCCCACGACCGCGTCCGCGCTGCGCCTGGCCGAGCGGCGGCGCTTGGGCTTCGGCGGGATCAGCCCGGCGACGTCACCCCCGACGTCGTTGACCCTGGCGACGAACGGCCGGGTCTCGGTGTAGTGGACGACGCTGATCGAGCACGTGTCGACCATGATCCGCTGGAAGTTGTCGAGGTGGCTGGCCAGCGCGTCCGCCAGGATCGCCTTGATGACGTCGCCGTGGCTGCAGGCCAGCCACACGGCCTGCGGGCCGTGGGCCTCGGCGATCCGCGCGTCGTGCCGGCGCACCGCCGCGACGGCCCGGGCCTGCATCGCCGCGAGCCCCTCGCCGCCGGGGAACACGGCCGCGGACGGGTGACCCTGCACCACCTTCCACAGCGGCTCCTTGCCCAGCGTCTTCAGCTCGGCGCCGGTCCAGCTGCCGTAGTCGACCTCGGCGAGGTCGGGCTCGGTGAGCGGGGTCAGCTCGCGCTCGGCGGCGAGCGGGGCGACGGTCTGCTCGCAGCGCAGCATCGGCGAGCAGACGATCTCGGCCAGCGGCACGCCGGAGAGCCTGCCGACCACCTTCTCCGCCTGCCCGCGCCCGGTCTCGTCGAGCTCGACACCGGGCGTGCGGCCGGCCAGGACCCCCGCCACGTTGGCCGAGGAGCGCCCGTGGCGCAGCAGGATCAGCGTGGTCATGATCCCGAGCCTACGGAAGGGGCCGGGCGCAGCCCCGCCAGCACGACGTCGAGGTGCCGGGCCCGGCGCTGCGCCGGGACGCCGACGCCGGGCAGGCCCTCCAGCAGCAGGACGAGGTCGGCGAGGTCGATGTCGGGGCGGACGGCCCCGGCCGCGCGCGCCCTGTCGAGCAGCGCCGCGATCGCGGCGGCGGCGCGGGCGGGCGGGCTGCCCGGCGCGGCCCCGGCCAGCGTCTCGGCGTACTCCACGGGTGCCTCCAGCCGGCCCGTCGCGGCCTTGAAGACGCGGTCGGTGGCGTGCCCCTCCGCGACGGCCCGGAACAGCCGGTCGAGCACCGGGCCGGGCTCCGCCCCGGCGTCGGCCTCGGCGAGCGCCGCCTCCGCCATCGCGGCGATCCGCTCCACCGAGTCGGCGACGACGGCCGCGACCAGGTCGTCCTTGGCGGGGAAGTGCCGGTAGAGCGTGCCGACGGCCACGCCGGCGCGGCGGGCGACCTCGTCGACGGGGGCGTCGTCACCGGCGCCAACGCCGGGCTGGGACTGGAGATCGCGCACGGGCTGGCCGCGCGGGGCGCCGAGGTCGTGCTGGCCTGCCGCAGCACGGCGAAGGCCGACGCCGCGGCCCGCGAGATCGCCGCCCGCACGCCCGGGGCGCGTACCGAGGTCCGCGCCCTCGACCTCGCCGACCTCGACAGCGTGGCCGCGTTCGCCGTCTGGATCGACGGCCGCCTCGACGTGCTCGTCAACAACGCAGGGCTGATGGCCGTGGACGAGGCGCGCACCCCGCAGGGCGTCGAGATGCAGTTCGGCGTGAACCACCTCGGCCACTTCGCGCTCACCGCGCGGCTGCTGCCGCTGCTGCTGGCCACCCCCGGCTCGCGGGTGGCGAACCACTCCAGCATGGGCCACCGCGCCGCCCGCGGCACCGCCGACCCGCGCCTGGAGCGCCCCTACGACCGGTGGCAGGCCTACTTCCACTCCAAGCTCGCGAACCTGCTGTTCACCGCGGAACTGCAGCGCAGGCTCGCCGCCGCGGGCGCGCCGACGATCGCCGTCGCCGCGCACCCCGGCGGTTCGCGCACCGACCTCGGCACCGAGGGCGGCGGGCTGTCCAACCGCGCGATGCGCACGATCGTGCCGTTCGTCACCCAGTCCGCCGCGCTCGGCGCGCGCCCCATGCTCCGCGCGCTCACCGACCCCGCCGTCCGGGGCGGGGAGTTCTACGGCCCGCGCTTCGTCGTGCGGGGCGCGGCCCCGGTGCGGGAGACCCCCTCCCGCGCCGCCCGCGACGCCGCGGCGGCCCGGAGCCTCTGGGCCGAGTCGGTGGCCCTGACGGGCCTGGAGCCGGCCCTGACCCCCTGACCCGCCCCTCCCCCGGGTTGCAGGAAGGCCACCTTCACGCAAGCTGCTTGCGTGAAGGTGGCCTTCCTGCAACCTCAGGTCGCGGAGATCCAGCCCGCCGACAGCCCGACCAGCAGCAGGACGCCCAGGCCCACCCGGTACCAGACGAACACGTAGATGCTGTTGCGCTCGACGTAGCGCAGCAGCCAGGCGATCGAGGCGTAGCCCACCCCGAACGCGATCACGGTGGCGACGATCATCTGCAGCGGGCTGGGGCCGTCGCCCGCGAACACGTCCGGGATCTGGAACAGCCCCGCCGCGAACACCGACGGGATGGCCAGCAGGAACGAGTAGCGCACGATCGCCGGGCGGGTCATCCCGAGGAACAGGCCGGCGGTGATCGTGCCGCCGGACCGCGACACCCCCGGGATCAGCGCCATGGCCTGCGCGAACCCCAGGACGATGCCGTCCCTCGGGGTGATCTGGCGCAGCTCGGTCCGCTGGCGCCCGACCTTCTCGGCCAGCCCGAGCAGCAGGCCGAAGACGATGAGCGTGGTGGCGATGAGGTAGAGGTTGCGGGCCACGGTCTGGATGGAGTCCTCGAACAGCAGGCCCAGCACCGCGATCGGGATCGTGCCGATGATCACCAGCCAGGCGATCTTGTAGTCGTCGGTGATCCGCACCATCGGCACCCGGAAGCCGCGGAAC
>JAPLAT010000502.1 GCA_026393175.1 Pseudonocardiales bacterium | reverse complement strand
CGCCCCGGTCGGCGACGACATCCGCTTCGGCCTGGGCGGCATCCGCAACGTCGGCGCGAACGTCGTCGACGCGATCGTGCAGGCGCGCAGGGACAAGGGGGAGTTCACCGACTTCTCCGACTTCCTGCGCAAGGTCGACGCGGTCGTCTGCAACAAGAAGGTCATCGAGTCGCTGATCAAGGCCGGGGCGTTCGACTCGCTCGGGCACTCCCGCAAGGGCCTGCTGCTCGTGCACGCCGACGCGATCGACGCGGTGATGAGCACGAAGAAGGCCGCGTCGATGGGCCAGTTCGACCTGTTCGGGTCGATGGACGGCTCCGGGCCGTCGGAGCTGGACTCGGTGTTCGACGTGAAGGTGCCCACCGACGAGTGGGACACCAAGCACCAGCTCGCCGTCGAGCGGGAGATGCTCGGGCTCTACGTCTCCGGCCACCCGCTGCACGGCGTCGAGCAGGTGCTCTCGGCCAAGTCGGACACCACGATCGCCACGATCCTGGAGGGCACCGTCCCCGACGGCCACCAGATCACCATCGGCGGCATCCTCACCGGGGTGAACCGGCGGGTGAACAAGAACGGCGAGCCGTGGGCGTCCGCGCAGCTGGAGGACCTGGCGGGCGGCATCGAGGTGCTGTTCTTCCCGCGGTGCTACCAGGTCGTCGGCGTGGACGTGGCCGAGGACGCGATCGTGCTGGTCAAGGCCCGGGTCAACCGGCGCGACGACCGCGTGTCGCTCATCGTCAACGACCTGGCGGTGCCGGACCTCACGAGCGCGGCAGGCGGGGCGGGGGCGCCGGTGAAGGTGAGCATGCGCACCGAGCTCGTCACACCGCAGCGGGTGAGCAGGCTCAAGGAGGTCCTCTCCCACCACCCGGGCACGTCCGAGGTGCACCTGAGCCTGGTCAACGGCAGCCGCACCACCGTGCTCAAGCTCGACGACGCGCTCAAGGTCACCCAGTCCTCCGCGCTGATGGGCGACCTCAAGGCGCTGCTCGGGCCGGGCTGCCTGGGCTGAGCGCCGGGAGCGGCGGGCGGGTGTCCCGCGGGGGACCCGTCACGGCGTCGGGATCAGGGCGTGAGGGAGGCCCAGTGCTCCTGCGCCGGCCGGTCCCACTCGGCGTGGCGGCGGGCGAACAGGGCGGCCGCCCTGGCGCCCGCCCAGCCGTCGGGCAGCAGCTCGGCGGGCAGGTGCGGGTCGAGGAACGGGAACCGGCGCCAGGCGTGCACCAGGTGGATCTGGTGGGCGAGCACGTCGCCGGGCTCGGTCGGGGCGGCGGCCTCGAAGGTCTCGAGGAACTCCTCGTAGGCCGCCTCGACCTCGGCGAGGTCCCACGCCAGTGCGACGACGTCGCGCTCGGCCCCGATCTCCCCGAACGGGCCGACGAACGAGCTGGTGACCCCGGTCAGCCCCAGGTCGGCGACGACCTCGGCGATCTCGTCCTGCTTGCCCGGGTCGGGGGAGAGCCACACGCCGGGGGCGGGCGAACCGAGCCCCGCCCAGGCCAGCCGCGTGCGCAGCCGGTGGCGCAGCTGGCGGCGGGCCTCGGGCACGCTGACCAGCAGCACCAGCCAGCGCCCGTCCCACGGGCGGGCGGCGCCGCCGAAGCCGTAGATCCGCTGCGCGCCGTCGCCGAGCAGCCGCCTGCCCGCCGGGGACAGCGACCAGCGGACCCGGCGGCCGGCGCGGTCGGACTCGAGCAGGCCCTCCGCGGCCGTGCGGGCCAGCGCCTGCCGCGCGGACTTCGGCTCGACGCCCAGCCCGCCGAGGACGTCGATGAGCACCTGGGTCCACACCGGCTCGTCGCGCGGCAGCACGAACTCGCCCAGCACCGTGAGCAGCAGCGACCGCGCGCTCGTGGCGCCCAGCTCGCGGCGGCGTGAGAGGGCGGGATGGGTGACGGCGGCCGACATGGTCGGTCCAGACTAGTGCCCGATTACGCTCGTCACCCGTGCACCACGACGGGACGGCCCAGGTCGACGCGACAGCAGCACTGCTCGAGACCGACCGTAGGCACGTCTGGCACCCCTACGCGCCGATGCCGGCCCCCGCGCCGGCGTTGGCGGTGGCGTCGGCGTCGGGGGTGCGGCTGCACCTGGCCGACGGCCGGGAGGTCGTCGACGGCATGTCGTCCTGGTGGGCGGCGGTGCACGGCTACGCCCACCCGGTGCTCGACGCCGCGGTGCGCGACCAGCTCGGCGTGATGAGCCACGTGATGTTCGGCGGGCTCACCCACGCCCCGGCCGTCGAGCTGGCCCGGCTGCTGGTCGAGGTCACCCCGGCCGGGCTGGAGCACGTGTTCCTCGCCGACTCCGGCTCGGTGTCGGTCGAGGTCGCGATCAAGATGTGCCTGCAGTACCAGCGGGCCAGGGGGAAGCCCGGCAAGCACCGGCTGATGACCTGGCGCGGCGGCTACCACGGCGACACGTTCGGCGCGATGAGCGTGTGCGACCCCGAGGGCGGGATGCACGCGCTGTGGACCGACGTCCTGCCGCGGCAGGTGTTCGCCTCGGCGCCGCCCGCGGCGTTCGAGACGGCCTACGTGGCCGAGCTGGCCGACCTGGTGGAGCGGCACGCCGACGAGCTCGCCGCGGTGATCGTGGAGCCGGTCGTGCAGGGCGCGGGCGGGATGCGCTTCCACGACCCGCGGTACCTGCACGTGCTGCGCGAGCTGTGCCTGGCCCACGACGTGCTGCTGGTGTTCGACGAGATCGCCACCGGGTTCGGGCGCACCGGGGAGCTCTTCGCCGCCGATCACGCCGGGGTCGCCCCGGACGTCATGTGCGTGGGCAAGGCGCTCACCGGCGGCTACCTGACGATGGCCGCCGCGCTGTGCACGACCGAGGTGGCGGCGACGATCTCCGCGGGCACCGGCGCGCTCATGCACGGGCCCACCTACATGGGCAACCCGCTCGCCGCCGCCGTGGCCGGGGCGTCGGTCCGGCTGCTGCTGGAGCGGGACTGGCGGGCCGAGGTCGGGGCCGCGGAGGCGGCGCTGCGGGCCGGGCTGGCCCCGCTGCGCGGCACCCCGGGCGTGGCCGACGTGCGGGTGCTCGGCGCGATCGGGGTGGTGCAGCTCGACCACCCCGTCGACGTCGCGGCGGCCTCGGCGGCCGCGCTGGAGGCCGGCGTGTGGCTGCGGCCCTTCCGCGACCTCGTCTACACGATGCCGCCGTACGTGAGCACGGCCGCGGACCTGGCGACGATCGCGGCGGGGGTGCGCGCGGCCGTCACGGCCGGGTGACGGGCGCGGGTGATCATGACCACTCATGATCACCCGACGGGTGGGTGATCATGGACGGCCCGCGGGCCGGACGGGCCGGGGACGGCGCCCGGGCCGGGCCGTGGACCTGCGAGGACGGCTGGATCAGACGTTCGTGACGGGCGGGTGAACGGGCTCCGGAGCCGGACGGACCGGGCGGAACGGACACCGGGGACGGTGCGTTGGCCGGGTCGCGCGGTACGGCGCGGCGACCCCGCCGCCGTCCCCGGCCCCGTCCCGTATCCCCGTGACGCAGCCCCGTCCCCGGCCCCCGTCCCGCCGTCCCCGGAGCCCGCCGATGACCGTCCCCGCCGTCCACCCCGCCCACGACCGGCCCTCCCAGCACGCGCCGCCCGGTGGCCGGGCCGGTGCCCTGCGCGCCGACCTGGGCGCCTCGCTCGTGGTGTTCCTCGTCGCGGTGCCGCTCTCCCTCGGCATCGCGCTGGCCTCCGGGGCGCCGATCCTCGCCGGGCTCATCGCGGCCGTGGTCGGCGGTGTGGTGGCGGGGCTGCTGGGCGGCGCCCCGCTGCAGGTGAGCGGCCCCGCGGCCGGGCTGACCATCGTCGTCGCCGAGCTCGTGGCGCGGTTCGGCTGGCAGACCACCTGCCTCATCACCGTCGGGGCCGGGCTGCTGCAGGTGCTGTTCGGCGCCCTGCGGGTGGCCCGGTTCGCGCACGCGGTGCCGCCCGCCGTCGTGCACGGGATGCTCGCCGGCATCGGGCTGACAATCGCGCTCGCCCAGCTGCACGTGGTGCTCGGCGGGCCGCCGCCCACCGGCGCCGTCGACGCGGTGCTCGCCCTGCCCGCGGCCGTCGCCGCCGTGCAGCCGGGGGCGCTCGCCGTCGGCGCCGTCACCGTCGTCATGCTGCTGGCCTGGCCGTTCGTGCCGCGCCGGGTCCGGGTCGTGCCCGGACCGCTGGTCGCCGTCCTCGCCGCCACGCTCGTCGCCCCGTTTGTCGACACCGCGCTCGGGTTCGCCCCCCGCGTCGACCTGCCCGGCGGGCTGCTCGGGGCCCTCACCCCGCCCGCGCTGCTGCCCGGCGCCGACTGGGCGGGGATCGCGGCGGGCGTGCTCACCGTCGCGCTGGTGGCGAGCGTCGAGAGCCTGGTGTGCGCCGTCGCCCTGGACCGCCTGCGCAGCCAGAACGGTGATCACGGGCCGCGGGTCCGCCCCGACCGCGAGCTCGTCGGGCAGGGCGCGGCCAACACCGTGTCCGGCCTGCTCGGCGGCCTGCCCGTCACCGGCGTCGCGGTGCGCAGCGTCGCCAACGTCCGCTCCGGCGCCCGCACCCGGGCGGCCACCGTGCTGCACGGGGTCTGGATCGCGGTGTTCGCGGTCGGGCTGGTCGGGGTCCTGGAACGGATCCCGCTGGCCGCGCTCGCCGGGCTGCTCGTGGTGATCGGGCTGGGGCTGGTCAAGCCGTCCGACGCCCGCGCCGCGCACCGCCACGGCGACCTGCCGGTCTACCTGGCCACCGCGCTCGGCGTCGCCGCGGTCAACCTGCTGGCGGGCGTCGGCATCGGGCTGGCGCTCGCCGCGCTGCTGGTGCTGCGCCGCACCCTGCGCGCCCGGCTGCGCCACGAGCCGCCCCCCGCGGGCGGCGGGCCGCACCGGCTGGTCCTCGACGGCACGGTGAGCTTCCTGTCGCTGCCGCGGGTGGCGCGCGCGCTCGCGGCGCTGCCCGCGGGCGAGCCCGTGCGCGTCGTGCTGGCCGCCGGGTACGTCGACCACGCCGTGACCCAGCACGTGGACGACTGGGCGGCCCGGCACGGCGCCCCGGTGGAGGTGCAGCGGACGCCGGCGGGGAAATCGGGGGCGGGGCGGAAATCGGGGGCGGCGCCGGCCGCGGAGGGCTAGCCTCCGGCGCCGTGACCCTCCCGACCACGCGGCCCGGCCGGCCGATGACGGCGGCCGACGCCGCGCACCTGGCCGCCGTGCGCAACGCCGCCGAGGAGGTCGACCGGCTCGGCGAGTTCCACAGCACGGAGGACTGCGCGGAGGAGCTCGCCGACCCCGAGCGCGACCTGGAGCACGACACGCTCATCGTGTTCGACGGCGACCTGCCGGTGGCCACCCAGGTGCTCTACGTGCTCGGTGAGCGGCTGCACGCGGCCGCCGAGGTGCGGCCGAGCCACCGCGGGCGCGGGCTGGGCAGCGCGCTGCTCGCCGTCGCGGTGCAGGAGGGGGCCCGGCGCGGGCTGCGCACCGAGGTGCAGGTGCCCGAGCACCGGGCCGACGCCGTCGCGCTGGCCGAGGGCGCCGGGATGGTGCCGCTGCGCTGGTGGTCGGAGATGCGCCGCGACCTCGCGGACCCGGTGGCGCCCGCACCGCTGCCCGGCGGGGTGGAGCTGCACCCGCTGGGCCCCGGCTACGACGCCGCGCGCTGGGACGAGCCGCTGCGCGCGGCGCACAACGCCGCGTTCGCCGACCACTTCGGCTCCGCCCCGGTCAGCGCGCAGAGCTGGGCGCACAACCGCACGGGCAGCAGGCACTTCCGCGCCGACTGCTCGGCCGCGGCGGTGGCCGCGGACGGCGGGGTGGCCGGCTACCTGCTGGCCTACGAGTACGAGTCGGACACCCTCGCCACCGGCGTGCGCGACCTCTACGTCGCCACGGTCGGCACCGTGCGCGCGTGGCGCGGCCGGGGCGTGGCCGGGGCGCTGCTGGCGCACGCCCTGCGCGCCGCGGCGGGGCTGGGCTTCGCGCGGTCGTCGCTGTCGGTCGACACGCAGAACCCCACGGGGGCGCTCGGCGTGTACGACCGGGCCGGGTACGTGCTGCACCGGCGGGACGTCACGTACGCGGTGCCGCCGGCCTGACCTAGGCTCGCCGGTCGTGCCCGACCACCCGCTCGCCTGGCTCGCCGACCACGCCGACCGCCGCCGCGCCGCCGGGCTGCGCCGCTCGCTGCGCCCCCGCGCCGCCGACGACGCCGTCATCGACCTGGCCGGCAACGACTACCTCGGACTGGCCAGGGACCCCCGCGTCGTCGCGGGCGGGGTGGCCGCCCTGCAGGCGTGGGGGGCGGGATCCACCGGGTCGCGGCTGGTCACGGGGTCGACGGCGCTGCACGCCGAGCTGGAGGACGCGCTGGCCGCGTTCACCGGCTTCGCGGCCGGGCTGGTGTTCAGCTCGGGCTACACGGCCAACCTCGGCGTGCTCACGGCACTGTCCGGCCCGGGCGCGCTGATCGTCTCCGACGCCGCCAACCACGCGTCGCTGGTGGACGCCTGCCGGCTCTCCCGCGCCCGCGTGCAGGTCGTGCCCCGCGACGACGTCGCCGCCGTCGACGCCGCGCTGGCCGCCCGCACCGAGGACCGCGCGCTCGTCGTCACCGACGGGGTGAACAGCGTCGACGGCGGGCACGCCCCGCTCCCCGCGCTGCACGCCGCCTGCCGGGCCCGGGGGGCGGTGCTGGTCGTCGACGACGCCCACGGGCTCGGGGTGGCCGGGCCGGGCGGGCGCGGCACCCCCGCCGCGGCCGGGCTGGCCGGCGCCGACGACGTCGTGGCGACGGTGACGCTGTCCAAGGCGCTGGGCAGCCAGGGCGGGGCGGTGCTCGGGCCGCCCGCCGTCGTCGAGCACCTGGTGGACACCGCGCGCAGCTTCATCTTCGACACCGGGCTCGCCCCGGCCTGCGCCGGCGCCGCCCTGGCCGCGCTGCGCGTCCTGGCCGCGGAGCCGGAGCGGCCCGCGGCCGTGCTGCGGGTGGCCGGGGAGCTGGCCCGCGCGGCCGGTGTCGCGGTGCCGGCGTCGTCGGTGGTCGCCGTCGTGCTGGGGGAGCCCGAGCGGGCCGTCGCGGCGGCGGCCCGGTGCGCGGAGCTCGGCGTGCGGGTCGGCTGCTTCCGCCCGCCGTCGGTGCCCGAGGGGACCAGCAGACTGCGGCTGACCGCCCGCGCCACCGTCACCGACGCGGAGCTGGTGCGGGTGCGCGCGGCGCTGGCCGACGTCCTGGCCCCGGCGGCCGCCCGATGACGGGGGAGGGGCCCCCGCGGCGGGGGGTGCTCGTCGTGACCGGGACCGGGACGGGGGTCGGCAAGACCGTCGTCACCGCGGCGGTGGCCGCGCTCGCCCCCGGCCGGACGGCCGTGCTCAAGCCCGCGCAGACCGGCGTCGGGCCCGACGAGCCCGGCGACCTGGCCGACGTCGCCCGGCTCGTCCCCGGCGTCACCGGACGGGAGCTGGGCCGCTACCCCGACCCGCTCGCGCCCGCGACGGCCGCCCGCCGCGCCGGGCTCCCGCCCGTCACCCCCGCCGCTGCGGCCGCCGCGGCCCGCGACCTGGCCCGCGACCACGACCTGGTGCTCGTCGAGGGCGCGGGCGGGCTGCTCGTCCGGTTCGACGAGGACGGCGGCACCCTCGCCGACGTCGCCGCGGCGCTGGGCGCGCCGGTGCTCGTCGTCGCCGCGGCCGGGCTGGGCACGCTCAACCACACCGCGCTGACGGTGGAGGCGCTCGCGACCCGGGGGATCGCCTGCGCGGGCGTCGTCGTCGGCTCCTGGCCCGCCGAACCCGACCTCGCGGCCCGCTGCAACCTCGCCGACCTGCCCGCCGTCACCGGGGTGCCGCTGCTCGGCGCGGTCCCCGAGGGCGCCGGCTCGCTCCCGTCCGGGGAGTTCGCGCGCGTCGCGCGTCACGGTCTGGCGCGCGATCTCGGCGGCGGATGGCACACTCCCTCCTCGTGACGACGACGGAGACGGACATCCTGGCCACCGCGCGCGCCCAGGTGCTGGAGCAGGGCACGGGCCTGGACGAGGCCCAGGTCCTCGAGGTGCTCCGGCTCCCCGACGAGGCCCTCGACGAGCTCCTCCAGCTCGCCCACGACGTGCGGATGCGCTGGTGCGGGCCCGAGGTCGAGGTCGAGGGGATCATCTCCCTCAAGACCGGCGGCTGCCCCGAGGACTGCCACTTCTGCTCGCAGTCGGGGCTGTTCGAGTCCCCGGTGCGCTCGGCCTGGCTGGACGTGCCCTCGCTCGTCGAGGCCGCGAAGCAGACGGCCAAGACCGGGGCGACGGAGTTCTGCATCGTCGCGGCCGTGCGCGGCCCGGACGCCCGGCTGATGGCGCAGGTCGCCGCCGGCATCGCGGCGATCAAGGACGAGGTCGACATCAACATCGCCTGCTCGCTGGGGATGCTGACCCCCGAGCAGGTCACCGAGCTCGCCGCGATGGGCGTGCACCGCTACAACCACAACCTCGAGACCGCCCGCTCGCACTTCCCCAACGTGGTCACCACGCACACCTGGGAGGAGCGCTGGGAGACCCTGCGGCTGGTCCGCGAGGCCGGCATGGAGGTCTGCTGCGGCGGCATCGTCGGCATGGGGGAGACGCTGGAGCAGCGCGCGGAGTTCGCCGCGCAGCTCGCCTCGCTCACCCCCGACGAGGTGCCGCTGAACTTCCTCAACCCCCGCCCGGGCACCCCGTTCGGGGACCTGGAGGTGCTGTCCGGGGCGGACGCCCTGCGCACCGTCGCGGCGTTCCGCCTCGCCCTGCCCCGCACGGTGCTGCGCTTCGCCGGCGGCCGCGAGCTCACCCTCGGCGACCTCGGCGCCCGGCGCGGGCTCCTCGGCGGGATCAACGCCGTCATCGTCGGCAACTACCTGACCACGCTGGGCCGGCCGGCCGAGTCCGACATCGACCTGCTCGGCGAGCTGCAGATGCCGATCAAGGCCCTCAACGACACCCTCTGATGGCCTTCTGCGACCAGTGCGGCAGGCCGGGGGAGCACCCCGGCTGCGCGGCCCGTCGCGCGCTGGAGCCGCCGCGGTTCTGCGCGGAGTGCGCGCGGCGGATGGTCGTGCAGGTGACCCCGACCGGCTGGCGCGCCCGGTGCAGCCGCCACGGCGAGCGGACCAGCGGGTAGCGGGGCGCTCCCGCCGTCCCGCGGGGCGCCGCGGGTGCCCTGGCATGCTGTCCGCGTGGCGAACTGGGGGAACCTGCTGCGGCAGGCGGCGAAGGTCGGGCTGGAACTGCTGTCGTCGCGGCCGGCCCGCCCGGCGGCGCCCGCCCCCGGGCCGCCCCCGGCGCGCGGCCGGGCCCGCAGCGCCCCCACCGCCGAGCGCGCCCGCACCATCGCCTACGCCCCCGACCCGGACGGTTCGGCCGACCCCGGCGAGATCGTCTGGACCTGGGTGCCCTACGAGGAGGGCGACGGGCGCGGCAAGGACCGGCCGCTGCTCGTCGTCGGCCGCGGCGGCGGGGACCTGCTCGGCCTGATGCTGTCCAGCCAGCAGTCCCACGCCGACGACCGCGACTGGGTGTCCATCGGGTCCGGGGCGTGGGACCGCGAGGGCCGCGAGTCCTTCGTGCGGCTGGACCGCGTGCTCGAGGTCGACGAGCACGGCATCCGCCGCGAGGGCGCCGTGCTGGACCGGGGCCGGTTCGACCGGGTGGCCGGCGAGCTGCGCGGGCGCTACGGCTGGAGCTGACCCCGGCTAGTTGGGGCTGCTCTCCACGGAGAACGTGGTGATCGGCGCGGGCACGGCCCGCAGCTGGGTGAGCAGGCCGGTCTCCCGGGCGAGCAGCAGGCGCACCATCCGCAGCCGCTCGGTGGGGGAGAGCTCCTCGAGCAGGCCCTGCCGGTCGGACAGCGGCAGCAGGCAGTCGGCCGCCAGCACGTGCGGGAGGAGGTCCGCGGCGATGTCGGCGGCGGGCTCGGACCAGTCGCCGTTCTTCCACGCGGTGTCGCAGTAGCGGCGGTGCGCGGCGCGGGCCGAGGCGCTGAGCATGGCCGTCAGGTCGGCGCCCGCGTCCTCGCCGGGCTCGTCGGGCAGGTACTCCACCGACCCCATGAGGTAGGGCTTGGAGTCGGCGTCGAGGTCGAGCAGCCGGAACCGGCGCGACCCGCGCGTGACGATGTCGAACCGCCCGTCGGGCAGGCGGCGGACGTCGCGCAGCTCGGCGGTGCAGCCGACCGGGTGCAGCCCGGCGATGCCGTCGCCGTCGGCCGTCCAGCCCTCGCGGACCGCGACGACGCCGAACTCCTTGTCCGGCACCGCCCCGGTGACCATGTCGATGGTCAGCTGGCGGTAGCGGGGTTCGAAGATGTGCAGCGGCAGCAGGGCCCCCGGCATGAGCACGGTTCCCAGCGGGAACACGGGGACGGTCTCGGCCACGCGCCTACGGTACGGCGCCCCGCCCGTGCTCGCCCGGCGGCTTGAGGACGGCGAAGGCGTCGGTGACCCGCAGCGTCCGGTCGGTGAACCGGAAGACCGCCGCGGGGCGCCCGCCCGCGGGCCCGGGCGGGGCCAGGGCGCCGGTCGGCTCCAGCACGCCGCGCCGGGTGAGCACCCGCTGCAGGTTGGTGGCCGACACGGCATGGCCGAGCGCGGCGACGTAGAGCTCGCGCAGCGCGGAGATGGTGAACTCCCGCGGGGCCATGGCGAAGCCGAGGTTGGTGTAGGAGAGCTTGGCGCGCAGCCGGTCCCGGGCGGCGGCGACGATCAGGCCGTGGTCGAAGGCGGTGTCGCGCGCGGAGAGCGGGCGCCACGCGGTGTCGGCCGGGACGGCCGGGTCGGCGTCGGTGGGCACCAGCCCGAGGAACGCCGTGGCGACGGTGCGCGTCCCGGGCACCCGGGCCGGGTCGCTGAACACGCCCAGCTGCTCGACGTGGGCCACCTCGCGGAGGTCGACCTTCTCCGCGAGCTGGCGCAGCACCGAGGTCTCGACGTCCTCGTCGGCGCCCAGGCGCCCGCCGGGCAGCGCCCAGCGCCCGCGGTCGGGCTCGAGCGCCCGCTGCCAGGCCAGGACCTGCAGGGCGCCGTCGGCGATGCGCAGCACCGCGGCCAGCACCTCGTGATCCGTCGCCCCCACGGCGGTGATCGTAGGCCGGGCCCGGGGAGCGGTCCGCGCGTGAACGGGCGGTTGCCGGGAGGTGAGGTCCGGGTCACCGCGGGGGTGTGGTGCGGGGCCGGGACTGCTATCGTCGCACCTAGTTTACGACTGCAAGTCGAAAACAGGAGGGGTCATGACGACCACGCTGCAGACCGGCTGGGCCGAGCAGGTCCGCGAGCTCGCCGCCGCCCAGGACGCGGTGGTGCTCGCGCACAACTACCAGCTGCCCGAGATCCAGGACGTCGCCCACCACACGGGCGACTCGCTGGCGCTGTCCCGGATCGCGGCGGAGTCCGACGCCTCGACCATCGTGTTCTGCGGCGTGCACTTCATGGCCGAGACCGCGAAGATCCTCAGCCCGGAGAAGACGGTGCTGATCCCGGACGCCGCGGCCGGCTGCTCGCTGGCCGACTCGATCACCGGCGACCAGCTCCGCGCCTGGAAGGCCGAGCACCCCGGCGCGGTGGTCGTGTCCTACGTCAACACGACGGCGGCGGTGAAGGCCGAGACCGACGTCTGCTGCACCTCCTCCAACGCCGTCGAGGTCGTGGAGTCGGTCCCGGCCGACCGCGAGGTGCTGTTCCTGCCCGACCAGTTCCTCGGCGCGCACGTCCGGCGGGTGACCGGCCGGGAGAACATGCACGTCTGGGCGGGGGAGTGCCACGTCCACGCCGGGATCAGCGGCGCCGCGCTCACCGCGCAGGTCGACGCGCACCCCGACGCCGAGCTCTACGTGCACCCCGAGTGCGGCTGCGCCACCTCCGCGCTCTACCTGGCCGGGGCGGGCGCGATGCCCCAGGAGCGGGTGAAGATCCTCTCCACGGGCGGCATGCTCGACGCGGCGCGCGCCTCGCAGGCGAAGGAGGTGCTGGTCGCGACGGAGGTCGGGATGCTGCACCAGCTCCGCCGCGCCGCCCCCGAGGTCGACTTCCGGGCCGTCAACGACCGGGCGTCCTGCCGCTACATGAAGATGATCACCCCGGAGAAGCTGCTGCGCGCCCTGCGCGAGAAGCGCGACGAGGTGCACGTCGACCCCGACCTCGCCGCCCGCGGCCGCGCCGCCGTGCAGCGGATGATCGAGATCGGGCAGCCGGGGGGTGGGGAGTGAGCGCCGGGGGCGACGAACGGCACGCTCGTGCCGCCGGGGTGGACGGACGTGCCGTTCGTGGCGAGGGACGGGGCCCGGGATGGGGCGCCGAGGCCGATCTCGTCGTCGTCGGGTCGGGGGTCGCGGGGCTCACCGCCGCGCTCGACGCCGCGGCGGCGGGGCTGCGCGTCGTCGTGATCACCAAGGACGCGGTCGACGACGGGTCGACGCGCTGGGCGCAGGGCGGCGTGGCCGTCGTGCTGGGCGACGTGCCGGGCGACTCGGTCGACGCGCACGTGGCCGACACCCTCGCCGCGGGCGGCGGGCTGTGCGACGCCGCCGCTGTCGCCTCGATCATCGCCGACGGCCCCGGCGCCGTGGCCCGGTTGCGGGCGCGGGGGGCCCGGTTCGACGGCCCCGCCGGGCGGCCGGACCGCACCCGCGAGGGCGGCCACTCGGCGTTCCGGGTGGTGCACGCCGGCGGCGACGCGACGGGCGCGGAGATCGAGCGGGCGCTGGTCGCGGCCGCGACCGACCGGCGGCTGGCGCTGCTCACCGGGCACGTCGCCGTCGACGTCCTGCTCGCGGGCGGCGCCGTCACCGGGCTCGCGGTGCTGGACGACCTCTGCCGCCCCGGCGTGCTGCACGCCCCGGCGGTGCTGCTGGCCACCGGGGGCTACGGCCAGCTGTACTCCTCCACCACCAACCCGGGCACCGCCACCGGCGACGGCATCGCGCTGGCGCTGCGGGCCGGGGCGTCGGCGGCGGACCTGGAGTTCGTGCAGTTCCACCCGACCGTCCTCTACACCGGCCCCGCCGTCGGGCGCCGCCCGCTGGTCACCGAGGCCGTCCGCGGCGAGGGCGCGGTGCTGCTCGACCGGGCCGGTCGCCGGTTCATGGCCGGGGTGCACCCGCTGGCCGACCTCGCCCCGCGCGACGTCGTCGCCGCGGCGATCACCCGCACGCTCGTCGCGTCCGGGGCGGACTGCGTCTACCTCGACGCCCGCGCGCTCGACGGCTTCGCCCGCCGCTTCCCGACCGTGCACGCCGCGTGCCGGGCCGCGGGGATCGACCCGGTGCGCGAGCCGATCCCGGTCACCCCGGCCGCCCACTACTCCTGCGGCGGCGTGGTCACCGACCTCGCCGGGCGGACCGCGGTCCCCGGCCTGTGGGCCGCGGGCGAGGTCGCCCGCACCGGCCTGCACGGGGCCAACCGCCTGGCGTCCAACAGCCTGCTGGAGGGCCTGGTGATGGGGGAGCGGGCGGCGCGGTCGGTGGTGGCCTCGGTGCAGGAAGGCCACCTTCACGCAACGAGCCTGCACGAAGGTGGCCTTGCTGCGACGCCGTGGCCGGTGGCGACCCGCGCCGTCGTGCAGCGGGCGATGTCGGCGGCCGCCGGGATCGGGCGGGACGCGGCGGGGCTCGCGGCCGCCTCCGACGCCGTCGAGGCCGCGACCGGGCTCGCCGAGCCGCGCGACCGCGCCGGGGTGGAGGACGCGGCCCTGACGCTGCTCGCCCAGGCCGTCCTCGCCGCCGCGGGCACCCGCACCGAGAGCCGCGGCTGCCACGTCCGCACCGACCATCCCGAGCGGGACGACCTCTGGCAGGGCGAGAGCCTGGAGGTCGTGCTCGACGCGACCGGCCGGCCCGCCGTCCGCGCCGCCGCGGCGGTGGCGGCGTGACGCCCACGGTCACCGGCCCCGACGTCGACGACCTGCGCCGGGTCGTCGCCACGGCTCTCGAGGAGGACCTGCGCTACGGGCCCGACGCGACCACGGAGGCGACGGTCCCGGCCGGGGCCGTCGCGGTCGGGTCGTTCGCGCTGCGCCGCCCCGGCGTCGTCGCCGGGATCCCGGCCGCGCTGGCCGTGCTCGACGCCGTGGTCGGCGACTACGCGGTGCTGGAATCGGCGACCGACGGCGACCGGCTCGCGGCGGGCGAGGCCGCGCTGGTCGTGCGGGCGCCGGTGCGCACGTTCCTCACCGCCGAGCGCACCGCGCTGAACCTGCTGTGCCACCTGTCGGGGGTCGCGACGGCCACCGCGGCCTGGGTCGACGCCGTCGCCGGCACCGGGGCCCGGATCCGCGACACCCGCAAGACGCTGCCGGGCCTGCGCCTGCTGGAGAAGTACGCGGTGCGCTGCGGCGGCGGGGTCAACCACCGCCTGGGCCTGGGCGACGCCGTGCTCATCAAGGACAACCACGTCGCCGCGGCCGGGTCGGTGGGCGCGGCGTTGCGGGCGGCCAGGGACCGGGCGCCGCACCTGCCGTGCGAGGTGGAGGTCGACTCGCTCGACCAGCTCGACGAGGTGCTCGCCCTCGGCGCGGAGCTGGTGCTGCTCGACAACTTCACCGTCGAGCTCACCCGGGAGGCCGTGCGGCGCCGCGGGGACGCGCCGACCCGGCTGGAGTCCTCCGGCGGGCTGGCGCTGGAGAACGCCAGGGCCTACGCCGGGACCGGGGTGGACTTCCTCGCCGTCGGCGCGCTCACCCACTCCGTCACGGCGCTGGACCTCGGGCTGGATCTTGCTCCCGCTGCGTGACCGGATGCGCTGTGGTGAGCACCACAGAGTGACGACCCGATGGCGGGATCCACGCGGGTACGGGTGACAATGGGCGTGGGTGGCCGTCAGCGCCGACTCCGCGCCCGCCGCATCCGACGACGGCTGGAGCCCCGATGATCATGTTGTGTGAGCGCTGCTACGCCCCGATCCAGGAGGGCGAGTCGATGGTGCGGCTGGCCCACATCGACCGGGCCCACCCCGACGGCAGCATCAGCTGGGTGCACGCCTACGTGCACCTCGAGGCGTGCGTCACGCCGCGGCCCGCGGACCACGAGCGCCCCGACACCGGTGCCTGGGACGCCGCCCGGGGCATCGGCGGCTTCCGGGCCTGACCGGGCCGCGCCGTAGGCTGGGGGCATGCTCCGCCGGACCGACCTGCGCCCCGACCCGCTCCCGCCCACCGCCGCGCTGCGCGCGCTCATGCCCCGCGCCGAGGTGGACGTCGACGCGGTCGTCGACCGGGTCCGGCCGATCGTCGACGCCGTCCGTGAGCGGGGCACCGAGGCCGTGCTGGAGTACAGCGAGCGCTTCGACAAGGTCCGGCCGGTCGCGGTCCGCGTGCCCGCGGCGACCCTGCGCGGGGCGCTCGACGCGCTCGACCCGGCCGTCCGCGCCGCGCTGGAGGTCTCGATCGAGCGCGCCCGCACGGTCCACGCCGACCAGCGGCGCACCGACGTCGTCACCCAGGTCGTGCCCGGCGGCACCGTCACGGAGCGGTTCGTGCCGGTCCGCCGCGTCGGGCTCTACGCGCCCGGTGGGCGCGCGGTCTACCCCTCCAGCGTGGTGATGAACGTCGTGCCCGCCCAGGAGGCGGGCGTCGAGTCCCTCGTCGTCGCCAGCCCGCCCCAGGCCGAGCACGGCGGGCTGCCGCACCCCACGATCCTCGCCGCCGCGGCACTGCTGGGCGTGGAGGAGGTGTGGGCCGTCGGCGGGGCGCAGGGGGTCGCGCTGCTCGCGCACGGCGGCACCGACACCGACGGCAGCGACCTGGAGCCGGTCGACATGGTCACCGGCCCCGGCAACGTCTACGTCACCGCGGCCAAGCGGCTGCTGCGCGGGCTCATCGGCATCGACGCGGAGGCCGGCACCACCGAGATCGCCGTGCTGGCCGACGCCGGGGCGGATCCCGTGCACGTCGCGGCCGACCTCATCTCGCAGGCCGAGCACGACCCCGAGGCGGCGTCGGTGCTCGTCACGGACGCGCCCGCGCTCGTCGACGCCGTCGACGCCGAGCTGGAGCGCCAGGTCGCGGCCACCAAGCACACCGAGCGCATCCGCACCGCGCTCACCGGCCCGCAGTCCGGCGCGATCCTCGTCACCGACATGGAGGCCGGGCTCGCGGTCGTGGACGCCTACGCCGCCGAGCACCTGGAGATCCAGGCCGCCGACGCCCGCGGGCTCGCCCTGCGGGTGCGCAACGCCGGCGCGGTCTTCGTCGGGCCGTGGGCACCGGTGAGCCTGGGCGACTACTGCGCCGGGTCCAACCACGTCCTGCCGACGGGCGGCTGCGCGCGGCACTCCGCCGGTCTGAGCGTGCAGACGTTCCTGCGCGGGGTGCACCTCGTCGAGTACACGGCCGAGGCGCTGCGCGACGTCGCCGACGCCGTCGTGACGCTCGCGGGTGCGGAGGACCTGCCCGCGCACGGGCAGGCGGTCACGGCCCGGTTCCCCTCATGACGGTCACGCTCGACCAGCTCCCGCTGCGCGAGGACCTGCGCGGGAAGACGCCCTACGGCGCCCCGCAGCTCGACGTCGCGGTACGGCTGAACACCAACGAGAACCCCTACCCGCCGCCCCCCGAGCTCGTCGCCGACGTCACCGCGGCCGTCGCCGAGGTGGCCGCGGACCTGCACCGCTACCCCGACCGCGACGCCCGCGCCCTGCGCGCCGACCTCGCCGCGTACCTGTGCGGGGCCACCGGCGTCGCGCTGGGCGCGGACGAGGTGTGGGCGGCGAACGGGTCCAACGAGGTGCTGCAGCAGATCCTGCAGGCCTTCGGCGGGCCGGGTCGCCGCGCGGTCGGGTTCGAGCCGTCCTACTCGATGCACCCGATCATCGCCGGGGGCACCCGCACCGACTGGCTACCCGTGCCCCGGCGCGCCGACTTCGCGATCGACGTCGACGCGGCCGCCGCGACCCTCGCCGCGGAGGCGCCCGACATCACGTTCCTGACCAGCCCGAACAACCCGACCGGGCAGTCGATCCCGCCGGCCGACCTGGCCCGGCTGATCGACGCCGCCCCCGGGATCGTCGTCGTCGACGAGGCGTACGCGGAGTTCTCCGACGCGCCCAGCGCGATCACGCTGCTGGCGACGCACGGCCACAAACTGATCGTCTCCCGCACCATGAGCAAGGCGTTCGCGTTCGCCGGGGGCCGGCTGGGCTACCTCGCCGCCGCGCCCGCCGTCGTCGACGCGCTGCAGCTGGTCCGGCTGCCCTACCACCTCTCGGTGCTCACCCAGGCCGCCGCGCGCGCCGCCCTCCGGCACGCCGACGCGACGCTCGGCTCCGTGGAGCTGCTGCGCCGCGAGCGCGCCCGGGTCGTCGAGGCGCTGGTGGCGGCGGGCTACGACGTGGTGCCCAGCGACGCGAACTTCGTGCTGTTCGGCGAGTTCGCCGACGCCCCCCGGGCCTGGCGCGCCTTCCTCGACCGCGGCGTGCTGATCCGCGACGTCGGCATCCCGGCGCGGCTGCGCACCACGATCGGCACGCCCGAGGAGAACGACGCGTTCCTGGCGGTGGCCGTGGACGTCCTGGAGGAGCTGGCATGACCCGGATCGGCCGCGTGGAGCGGATCACCAAGGAGTCGACGGTGCTCGTCGAGATCGACCTCGACGGCACCGGCCGCACCGAGATCGGCACCGGCGTCCCGTTCTTCGACCACATGCTCGACGCGTTCGGCAAGCACGGCGCGTTCGACCTGACCGTCCGGGCCACCGGCGACGTCGACCTCGACGCCCACCACACCGTCGAGGACACCGCGATCGTGCTGGGCCAGGCCGTCCGCGAGGCGCTGGGCGACAAGGCCGGCATCCGCCGCTTCGGCGACGCGTGGATCCCCATGGACGAGGCGCTGGCCCACGCCGTCGTCGACGTGTCGGGTCGGCCCTACACCGTGCACACCGGCGAGCCCGACGTCATGCAGGGCTTCGTCGTGGGCGGGCACTACCCGACCGTGCTCAACCGGCACGTGTTCGAGTCGCTCGCCTTCCACGGCCACCTCGCCCTGCACGTCCG
>JAPLAT010000389.1 GCA_026393175.1 Pseudonocardiales bacterium | reverse complement strand
CTCCAGCCGCAGCACCACCGGCATCGCGCGGACGACCCCGTCCGGCTCCGGCGGCACCGTCACCGGCGGGCCGGCCGGGCCGTAGCGGGCCGCGAGCGGGGCGAGGGCCGTCACGCGGGACCGAGCGGCGGGACGGTGCCGGCCCCCGGCTCCCCGCGCCCGGACGGCGCCGCCGCGATCGGGACCCGGCGCAGCAGGCCCTCGGCCGCGTCGGCCCGCTCCACCTCGTCGCGGGTGATGCCCAGCACGAACAGCACGACGTCGAGGTAGGGGTGCGACAGCGCGGTGTCGGCCACCTCCGCCAGCGCGGGCTTGGCGTTGAACGCGATGCCCAGGCCCGCCGTGGCCAGCATGTCGATGTCGTTGGCGCCGTCGCCGACGGCCACGCACTGCTCCAGCGGCACCCCGAACTCCTCGGCGAACCGGCGCAGGGCGACGGCCTTGCCCGGCCGGTCGACGACCTCGCCGACCACCCGCCCGGTGAGCCGGCCGTCGACGACCTCCAGCTCGTTGGCGGCGCAGAAGTCCAGGCCCAGCTCGGCCGCGAGCCCGGAGATGACCCGGGTGAACCCGCCGGAGACCACGCCGCAGCGGAACCCGAGCCGCTTGAGCGTGCGGATCGTGGTGCGGGCGCCGGGGGTGAGCTCCAGCTCCGCGGCCACCTCGGCGAGCACCGACTCGGGCAGCCCGGCCAGCACGGCGACGCGGCGGCGCAGCGACTCGGTGAAGTCCAGCTCGCCTGCCATCGCCGCCTCGGTGACGGCCCGGACCTCGGCCTCCGCGCCCGCCCGCGCGGCGAGCATCTCGATGACCTCGCCCTGCACGAGCGTGGAGTCGACGTCGAACACGATGAGCCGCTTGCTGCGCCGGGCCAGCCCGGCCCGCTCCACCGCGACGTCGACGCCCGCGGTGCGCGCCACCTCGACGAGCCGCTTGCGCAGCGTGCCGGGCGGGTGGCCCTCCGAGCCGCGGGCCGGGTCCGGGGAGACCAGCAGCTCCAGCCCGGTGACGGGGTAGTCGGCGATGCGGCGGATCGCGTCGATGTTGGCGCCGACGTCGGCCAGCGCCCTGGCGACCGCCCCGAACGCCCGCGCGGTGATCGGGCGGCCGGTCATCACGACCACGTGCGTGGGGTGCCTGCGCGGCTCGTCGGCGGTGCCCAGCGACGTGCGGACCGCCATCCCGATGCTCGCCATGGCCTGCTCGACGGAGTCCTGCAGGCCCTCGGGATCGTGCGGCGCCGCAACGAGCGCGCCGAGGGTGAGCTGACCGCGGATGACGACCTGCTCGACGTCGAGCAGGTCGACCCCGTGCCGCGTGAGCGCGGCGAAGAGCACCGAGCTGACGCCGGGCCGGTCCGGCCCGGTGACCGTGATGAGGACGCTGGTCGCGGCCACCTAGCGGGACTTCGGGTCGCCGTCCGGCTGGGTCTCCGGACCGATCGCCTGGCTCGCCTTCTCACCGGGGTCGGCGTGCCTGCTGATGTGCGCCTCCTCGCGGAACCGCTCGACGAGGTGCGGGTAGTGCAGCTCGAACGCGGGGCGCTCCGACCGGATCCGGGGCAGCTCGGTGAAGTTGTGCCGCGGCGGCGGGCAGGTGGTGGCCCACTCCAGGGAGTTCCCGAAGCCCCACGGGTCGTCCACCGTGACCACCCGGCCGTACCGGTAGCTCTTGAAGACGTTCCAGATGAACGGCAGCGTGGACGCGCCGAGCACGAACGCCCCGATCGAGCTGATCGAGTTCAGCACGGTGAACCCGTCCTGCGGCTGCACGTCGACGTAGCGGCGCGGCATGCCCTCGTTGCCCAGCCAGTGCTGCACGAGGAACGTCAGGTGGAAGCCGATGAACGTGGTCCAGAAGTGGACCTTGCCCAGCGTCTCGTCCATCATCCGGCCGGTCATCTTGGGGAACCAGAAGTAGATGCCGGCGTAGGTGGCGAACACGATCGTGCCGAACAGCACGTAGTGGAAGTGCGCGACCACGAAGTAGGTGTCGGACACGTGGAAGTCGATGGGCGGGCTGGCCAGCAGCACGCCCGTGAGCCCGCCGAAGAGGAACGTGGCGAGGAAGCCGACGGAGAACAGCATCGGCGTCTCGAACGTGATCTTGCCCTTCCACATCGTGCCGATCCAGTTGACGAACTTGATGCCCGTGGGGATCGCGATGAGGAACGTGGTGAAGGAGAAGAACGCCAGCAGCACCGCACCGGTGGCGTACATGTGGTGCGCCCACACGGCCACGGACAGGACCGCGATGGCGATCGTGGCGTAGATCAGGGTCTTGTAGCCGAACAGCGGCTTGCGGCTGAACACCGGGAAGATC
>JAPLAT010000351.1 GCA_026393175.1 Pseudonocardiales bacterium | reverse complement strand
GCGCGCACGCGGAGGCCCGGGTCGACGCCGGGCACGCGCTCGCGGCCGCGCGGGCGGAGCTCGACCGGCTGCGCGACCCCGGCCGGGCCCGCCGCGAGGCCGTCGTGGGGCTGGAGGCGGACGCCGCGGGGGAGGTCGAGGTCGAGCTGACCTACGTGGTGGACGGCGCGAGCTGGTCCTCGGCCTACGACGCCCGCCTCGACGACGCCGGCACGGTCACGCTGACCTGGTTCGGGATGGTCGTGCAGCACACCGGCGAGGACTGGCCTGCGTGCGAGCTGACGCTGTCCACCGCCCGGCCCGCGGTCACCACGACCCTGCCCGAGCTGGACCCGTGGTGGATCGACGTGGCGCGCCGGGACCTGCCGGTCGCGCTGGCCGCAGCCGCGCCGGCGGCGCGCGGCGGCGCGCGGGAGCTCTCCGCCGTGCACGCCGTGCCCGAGGACGGGCTCGCGGCCGGGTCCTGGCGGCTCGCCCGGCCCACCGCCGTGCCCGCCGACGGCACCCCGCACCGCACGACCGTGACGGCGCTGCGGGCGCCCGCGCGGCTCGACCACGTCACCGCGCCCGTGCTCGGTCCGGAGGCGCACCTGCGGGCCACCGTCGTCAACCCGAGCGGGCACGTGCTGCCGGCCGGGCCGGTGTCGACGTTCCTCGCCGACGCCTACGTCGGCACCACGGCGCTGGAGACGACCGCGCCCGACGGCGAGATCGCGCTCGCGCTCGGCGTCGACGACCGGGTGGTCGTGGAGCGCGAGCTCGAGTCCCGCACCGCCCACAAGGCCCGGTTCGGCGCGCAGCGCGGGGACGTGCAGCGCTGGCGCACCGCCGTCACCAACCGGCGTCCCGGCGAGGCGCGGGTGCTGGTGCGCGACCGGCTGCCGGTCTCGCGCGCGGCGGAGGTGAAGGTCGTCGACGTCGCGCTCGTGCCCGAACCCGCCGAGCGCGACGAGCTCGGCCGCGTGGAATGGGTGGCGCTGATCCCGCCCGGCGGGACGTGGGAGGCCACCGTCCGGTACGGGGTGGAGCACCCGAAGGACACCGACCTCACCGGCTACCGTTGAGCCGGTGATCGACCTGGACCTGGTGTCGCGGCTCTACCGCACCCACACCGCCGACCTGGCCGCCGTGATCGCCGAGCAGCGGGCGCTGCGGGAGGCGATGCCCTCGATGGTCCCCCAGCTCGACGACCTCGAGGCCGAGATCACCTACCTGCTGCTGCGGCACGCCCGCCCGGCCCGGGTCATGGAGCTGGGCACCTTCCACGGCTGGTCCACCACCTGGATCCTGCGGGCGCTGCGCGACAACGGGACCGGGCACCTGCACTCCTTCGACCGCGTCGACCACGTCCGCTCCACCGTGCCCGCCGAGCTCGCGGAGGGCCGCTGGACCTTCCACCACGGCGACGTCCGCGCGCTGCTCGCCGAGGTCCCCCGCGACGCGGGCTACCTGTTCGTGGACGCCGCGCACACCGCGTCGTTCGCGCGGTGGTACCTGGCCGAGCTGTTCCCGCTGGTGCCGGCCGGGATCCCGGTGAGCGTCCACGACGTCTTCCACACCCGGTGGGCGCTGCCGTTCACCGAGGGCGCCGTCGTGACGCGCTGGCTCGGCGGGCACGGCACCGACTGGTTCTCCGCCTCGCGGCGCCACGACCCCGACACCCACCACGCGCTGCTCGCCCTGCGCCGGGACCTGGGCGTCACCGGTGCCCGGGACACCACGGTGAACCCGATGCTGTGGTTCACGATGCCCGCTCAGACCCAGGGCATCACCGGGAACCAGCCGTAGCCGAAGCGGGCCAGCAGCCGCACCACCCAGTAGGCGACGGTGAACACGCCCGCGACGACGAGCGCGGACCCGGTGACCGCCGCGGCCCGCCGCCCGCCGAGCGCGCGGGCCGTCCGCTCCCCGCCGACCAGCGCCAGCGCCACGAACAGCACCGCGATCAGCGCGACGTTGCCGATCGCGACGAGCAGGAACGACAGCGCCCCGTAGAACGGGTCGGCCGTCTCCGCGGCGTAGGTGAACATCGTGCGGAACAGCGGGTAGGGGCGGCCGACGAGGAACAGCCCGATGAGCACCCCCATGACGACGAGCGGGGTCGGGGCGAACCGGGCGGTGAGGCGGGCGAACGGGTCGGGGACGTAGCGCAGCGCGGACAGCCCCATCCACAGCAGGACGACGCCGATCACGCCGTAGACGACCATCGACTGCACCAGCCGCACCGGCACGTCGTCGCCGACCGTGGCCGCCGACAGCTGCGGGAGCGACGGGCCGACGAGCGCGCCGAGCGCCCCGTAGCCCGCGGCGACGGGGAACGTGCCCGCCGCGACCCAGCCCATCGGCCGCAGCGCGGCCCTGACCCGGCCGCGGGCGCCCGACGCACCGGAGAGCATCGGGGCCAGCGCGCTGAACGCCGCGATGTTGCAGGCCGTGAACGTGCCGGCGGCGCCGGCGGCGAACGCGAACAGCAGCCCGCCCAGGCCGGTCGTGATCGCCACCTCGCGGGGGTCGTGGCCGAGCACGGCCCCGGCGATGCTCTCGCCGAGGACGGTGTCCACGAACGGTGCCGACCAGGCCGAGGTGACCAGCAGCCCGAGTGCGACGCTGAGCAGGAGGAGCATCCCGCGCCGCGGCGGGGCGGGCGGGGCGGTGGCACCGGGAGGCCGGGTCAGCTGGGTGGTCACGGTCGCCTCCGCGGGCTCGGGGTCAGGGCCTACCCAGGCTCGGCCGCCGCCGGGTCCGCAGGCGTCTCCTCGCTTGTCCTCCCGGTGCCCGACATGCCGGCGCCCGACATGCCAGGGCCCGTCGTGCCGGGGCCCGTCGTGCCGGAACCCGTGGTGCCGAGGCCTGCCGGGGCCGGGACGTCGAGCGGGTGGGCGATCTCGTCGCGGTACAGGCGCCAGCCGAGGATCACCGCGATCGCCAGGAACACCGGGATCGTCCCGGCGAGGACGAACGTCAGCGGGAGCCCGAGCGCGTCGCCGACGGGGCCGGCGAGCGCCATCGACACCGGCATGAGCGCGAGCGAGACGAAGAAGTCCAGGCTGGAGACCCGCCCCAGCATGTGCGCCGGGACCCGGCGCTGCAGCAGCGTGCCCCAGACGACCTGGGCCCAGGAGTGGGCGACGCCGACGGCGACCGCGGCGAGCACCATCAGCCAGAGCTGGTCGGTCAGCCCCATGACCGCGAGCGGCAGCGACCCCGGCCCCCACAGCAGGATCATCAGCGTGAGGTAGCGACGGGGCAGCCGGAACGCCGACGCGCAGAGGGACCCGGCCACCCCGCCGATGCCGTAGCCGGCCAGGACCACCGCGTAGCCCTCCGGCCCGGCGCCGGCCTGGTCGCGCACCGCGAACGGCACGAGCACCTCGATCGGCCCGATCACGACGAGCACCAGCAGCGTGGCGAAGGCCAGCGTGGCGAAGAACCACCCTGTGCGCAGGCCGTAGCCGACGGCCTCGCGCAGGTCGAACAGCACCGACGTCCGCCCGCCCGCCGCGGCCACGACCGGCGCGACCCGCATCAGCAGCAGCGGCAGCAGCGCCAGGCCGTAGACCGCGGTGGCGACGGCGAGCGCGCCGCCGGGGGCCAGCGCCCCGACGAGGACGCCCGCCAGCGCCGGGCCCAGCGCCTGCAGCGCGACCGGGCGCAGCATCCCCTCCACGCCGTTGGCCGCGAGCAGCTCCTCGGCCGGGAGCATCGTGGGCAGCAGCGCGGAGTAGGCGGGGAAGAAGAACGCCTCGGCCGCGCCGACGAGGAACGCGATGCCCGCGAGCTGCCACAGCTGCAGCGCCCCGGTCAGCGAGAGCGCCGTGACCAGGCCCACGGAGACGATCCGCAGCGCCTCGACGCCGATCAGCAGGGCGCGGCGCGGCAGCCGGTCCGCGGCCAGCCCGCCCACGAGCACGCTGACCAGCAGCCCGGTCGAGAGCCCCGTCATCACCAGGGACAGCTCCGAGGGCCCACCACCCAGCGCGATGACCTGGTAGACCAGCGCGACCGTCCACATGCCGCTGGCGAACAGCGACAGCGCCATCGAGGCGACGAGGAGGCGGTAGTCCCGGTGCCGGAACGGGCGCAGGGGCCGGGGCAGCACGCGACGGACGGGGGCGGACACGGGGTCATGCCACCACCTGGACCCGGGTGCAGGTCAAGCCGGTATCGAGGGCGCCACCCCGGGCGCGGGCCCGCGCCGAACAGTCGTACACTGGTGTTTCGGCGCGCCCCTGCGCCGGTTCCGTCGTGCCTGCCACCCGCGGAGGACATGGCCAAGAAGGACGGGGCGATCGAGGTCGAGGGCCGGGTCGTCGAACCCCTGCCGAACGCGATGTTCCGCGTGGAGCTGGAGAACGGGCACCGGGTCCTCGCCCACATCAGCGGCAAGATGCGGCAGCACTACATCCGGATCCTCCCCGAGGACCGGGTGGTGGTGGAGCTGTCTCCGTACGACCTCACCCGCGGCCGCATCGTCTACCGCTACAAGTGACCGAACACCGACGAAGAGAGCGACGGACGTGAAGGTCCAGCCGAGCGTCAAGAAGATCTGCGACAAGTGCAAGGTGATCCGCCGTCACGGGCGGGTCATGGTGATCTGCGAGAACCTGCGCCACAAGCAGCGCCAGGGCTGAGCAGGTCGTCGTAGTTCGACGCAGCACCACGCGACGCAGCACAAGAGGAACCTGACGCACCTCCCGCGCCACACGGGCGCGGGTCACCCCCGGAACCAGGCCGGGGCCCGGAGAGCCATCCGGGACGGTCGTCGGGCAGACCTGGCCCATACGAGGAGAACACACACCGCATGGCACGCCTTTCCGGCGTCGACCTCCCCCGCGACAAGCGGATGGAGATCGCGCTCACCTACATCTTCGGGATCGGGCGCACCCGCTCCCTGGAGATCCTCAGCGCCACCGGCATCGACCGGGACCTGCGCTCCAAGGACCTGACCGACGAGCAGCTCGCGCAGCTCCGCGAGTACATCGAGAACAACTTCCGCGTCGAGGGCGACCTGCGCCGCGAGGTGCAGGCCGACATCCGTCGGAAGATCGAGATCGGCTGCTACCAGGGGATCCGGCACCGCCGGGGCCTGCCGGTGCGCGGCCAGCGCACCAAGACCAACGCCCGCGGCCGCAAGGGACCGAAGAAGACGGTCGCCGGCAAGAAGAAGGCAGGTAAGAAGTAATGCCGCCCCGTACCCGTGGTGCGGCCGGGCCCAAGAAGGTCCGCCGCAAGGAGAAGAAGAACGTCGCGCACGGCCACGCGCACATCAAGAGCACCTTCAACAACACCATCGTGTCCATCACGGACCCGACCGGTGCCGTGATCGCGTGGGCCTCCGCCGGCCACGTCGGTTTCAAGGGCTCGCGCAAGTCCACGCCGTTCGCCGCGCAGATGGCCGCCGAGAACTGCGCCCGCAAGGCCGCCGAGCACGGCATGAAGAAGGTCGACGTGTTCGTCAAGGGCCCGGGTTCCGGTCGCGAGACCGCGATCCGCTCCCTGCAGGCCGCCGGCCTCGAGGTCGGCACGATCTCCGACGTGACCCCGCAGCCGCACAACGGCTGCCGTCCGCCCAAGCGGCGCCGGGTCTAGGGGGGGACTGAGAGAAGATGGCTCGCTACACCGGACCCATGACGCGCAAGTCGCGTCGCCTCAAGGTCGACCTCGTCGGCGGCGACCAGGCTTTCGAGCGCCGCCCGTACCCGCCCGGCCAGCACGGCCGGATCCGGATCAAGGAGACCGAGTACCTCCTGCAGATGCAGGAGAAGCAGAAGGCCCGTTTCGCGTACGGCGTGCTGGAGAAGCAGTTCCGCCGCTACTACGAGGAGGCCAACCGTCGCCAGGGCAAGACCGGTGACAACCTGCTGCAGATCCTCGAGTCCCGTCTGGACAACGTCGTGTACCGCGCGGGCCTGGCCCGCACCCGGAACATGGCCCGCCAGCTGGTGAACCACGGCCACTTCCTGGTCAACGGCCACAAGGTCGACATCCCCAGCTACCGCGTCTCCCAGTGGGACATCATCGACGTCAAGCCGAAGTCGATGGGCACGGACCCGTTCGTGATCGCCAAGGAGCTCGTCGGCGACCGTCCGGTGCCGGCCTGGCTGCAGGTCGTCCCCTCGACCCTGCGCATCCTGGTCCACCAGCTGCCCGAGCGTGCGCAGATCGACACGCAGGTCACCGAGCAGCTGATCGTCGAGCTCTACTCCAAGTAGTCCGCTACTCGGGTAGGTAGACGCTCGACACCCCCGCCGCCGCAGGGAGGCGGCGGGGGCACGCTGCGGCATCAAATAGCGGTTGCCGCAGGCCTGAAGGAGGCACCCATCCCATGCTGATCTCTCAGCGCCCCACCCTGGCCGAGGACTCGGTCGTCGACACCCGCTCCCGGTTCGTCATCGAGCCGCTGGAGCCCGGTTTCGGCTACACGCTGGGCAACTCGCTCCGGCGCACGCTGCTGTCGTCCATCCCGGGCGCGGCGGTCACCAGCATCCGCATCGACGGCGTGCTCCACGAGTTCACCACCGTCCCGGGGGTGAAGGAGGACGTCACCGACATCATCCTGAACCTCAAGGAGCTGGTGGTCTCCTCCGAGGAGGACGAGCCGGTCACGATGTACCTGCGCAAGCAGGGCCCCGGCCCGGTCACGGCGGGCGACATCGTCCCGCCCGCCGGCGTCACCGTGCACAACCCGGACCTGCACATCGCCACGCTCAACGACAAGGGCCGCCTCGAGGTGGAGCTCGTCGTCGAGCGGGGTCGCGGCTACGTCCCGGCCATGCAGAACAAGGCCACCGGCGCCGAGATCGGCCGCATCCCCGTCGACTCGATCTACTCGCCGGTCCTCAAGGTGACCTACAAGGTCGAGGCCACCCGCGTCGAGCAGCGCACCGACTTCGACAAGCTGGTGCTCGACGTCGAGACGAAGCCCTCGATCACCCCCCGCGACGCGCTGGCCTCGGCCGGCAAGACGCT
>JAPLAT010000405.1 GCA_026393175.1 Pseudonocardiales bacterium | reverse complement strand
GCCCTGAGAGGACCCGGTTCTGAGACGACCCGGTTCTGAGGCCCGGTGGTCAGTCGTGCGAGCCGGTCGCGCCACGGTCGTAGGCGCTCGGCTCGCCGGGTGCGGCGGAGCGCGCCCGCTCCGCGGCGACGTTCGCGGCGATCGCGGCGTCCCACCGCCGCGGCGAGCGTCGCCGCCGGTCGCGGGCGGTCCGGACGGCCGCGACCGCGGGCACCAGCAGCGCCTCGCCCGGCGCCGACGCGGGGATGTCCAGGTCCCGGCACATCCGCGGGCCGTGCACGCGGTGGGTGACGGCGTCGAGCACCGGTCGGGTCAGGCGCGGCGGGATCCGCAGGAAGTCCCGCAGCAGCGAGGCGACGGAGTCCAGGGTGGCGTCGGCGAGACGCGCGGACTCCGCGGTGGCGGGTCCGGTGACGGCCTGGACCAGGTCGTCGATCCGGCGGGCGCCCTCGTGGTCGGTGATCCCCTCGATCAGCCGCGCGTCGATGCCGAGCAGGTGGCCGAGGTACCACCAGTACCGGTACAGGCCCGCGAGCTCCGGCCCGGTGAGGTCGAAACCGAGCAGCTCCTCGGCCTGGTAGGCGGTGAGGGTGAAGTCCATCCACGTCCGGACGAGGTCGGCCTGGTTGATCGGCACGCCGTCGACGGAGCCGTCGTAGCCGCGGTCGAGGGCCAGCCGGCGCATGTGGGCGTGCAGCATCCGCACGTTGAGGGTGTCGACGTAGCCGGGGCCCCCGGGGCGCAGGCTGCCGGGCAGCATCGCCCGGGTCAGCCACGTCCCCGTCTCCACCAGACGGCGCTCGGCCCGGTCGACGAGCCTGCCGGTCGCGGTCAGCACCTTCGCGATCGACGGCGACTCGTAGACGCGGACCAGCGCGCCGGTGCTCAGCGAGACGATGTGCACCGGGGTGGGCGCGGAGAAGTAGGGCAGGCTCAGGCGGTCGAGCAGGGTCTCGTCGACGTAGGGCGGCGGCGTCTCGGTCTCCGTGAGCAGGGCCGCGAGGGCCGGCGGCGGGTCGTCGAGCGCGCCCAGGCCCTCGCTGATGCCCCGGGCCAGGATCGGACGGGCGCGGGCCATGCCGATCTCGTGCATCTCGGTGACCACCGCGTCGGCGAGCGGGTCGCCGGTGGTGAGCGCCCAGCGCACGAGGTCGGCCCGGGCCTCGCCGAACTGGGCGAGCACGGCGCCGTGGCGGGAACGACCGCCGGGCCAGGTCGTGGTCGTGGTCATCGGTGCTCCTCGTCGTCGTGGGGTGCGGGACCGGTGATGCCGAAGGCCCGGAAGAGCCGCCGGACGTCGGCCAACACCGTCGCGGTGGGCGTCGCGGCGCCGCGGGCCATCTCGTGCAGGATCAGCCCGGACAGCGACCGGGCGAGGGTCCGCGCCGCGTCGGCCGAGCCCGCGAGCGGGCCGAACAGGCCGGCCAGCTCCTCGACGAACGTGTCGACGAGCGGCCGCAGGCGCGGGTTGTGGGCGGCGCTGAGGGTCAGCTGGATGACGCCGTCGGCCGGCAGGCGGGGGCCGTAGGGGGCGCGGGAGACCAGTGCGGCGGCGGCGTCGTCGATCCCGAGCCGGCCCGCCGCCACCTCGCGGGCCAGCGCGCGCATGTCACCGATGGTCCGGCTCGCCGTGAGCTCGAACGCCGCCACCAGCAGGTCGTCGGCGGTGCGGAAGTGGTACGTGGTCGAGGCCAGGGAGGTCTGCGCCCGGCGGGCCACCGCCCGCTGCGTCACCGCGGCGACCCCGTCGGTGCAGATGATCTCCACGGCCGCCTCCAGCAGCGCGGCGCGGGTCCGCGCGCTGCGGTCGTGACGTCCGTCCACATTTCGTACGCTAGTACAGATTGATGGGCGGGCGCCACCACGTGCCCGTCAGCGTGGACCCATCACCGGCAGCGCCGTTCAGGGGCGGGGTGACGCCGCGGCGTCCGACCTGCCGACGGCGAGTAGTGCCAGCTCGGTCCGGTTGCGGCAGCCGGTCCGGGCGAGGACCTGGCTGACGTACTTCTTCACGGTGTCGAGCGTGAGCCCGGTGCGTCGGGCGACGGTCGTGTTGGTGCACCCCTGCGCGACGAGCTCGGCGATCTCGCGCAGCCGCGGGGTGAGGCGGTCGAGCGCGTCGGTCCGGCGCGCGGCCGGCAGCCGGCGCGCGACGGGGGAGAGTTGCCGCACGACGATCCCGAAGCCCGCGAGGTCGGCCGCGCTGAGCCGGTCGCTCTGCTCGTGGAAGATCCCGACGACACCGCGCTGGCCCGCGGGCAGTTCCAGGTCGAGCGCGCAGACCGAGTGCAGACCGTGGCGGAAGACGAAGCGGTCGAGGTAGGCCGTGGCCGGTGCGGGCAGCCGCCGCGGCTCGAGCTGGGTCAGCGCGCTGACGCCCGAGCGGCGGATCCGCTCGATCGACTCGGTCGTGAACATGACGTCCTGGGCGTACCAGCGCTCGCGGTACTCGTCGATGATGCGCGGGATCCGACCGTTCATCACCGGGTCGGGGTCGGCGACCGTCCTGGTGAACGCGCCGGTGCGGAAGAACGCCGTGTGGACGCACCCGTACACCGAACCGAGCGACTCGAGGAGCTCCTCCCCGAGCCGCTCGACCGACTCCGCCGCCAGGCACCTCTCCAGCACGGTGAGGGCCCGCTCGTAGTCGCCGGAACGCATGGCGGCACTGCCCAGAGCGGGTGACATCGTCGTCCACCTCCGGCACGGCGCTGGTGCGCGGCGTGTCTCAGAACGGGAACAGCTCCGGCTCAGGGTAGCCGTGGTCGCGGCAGAACTGCAGGTAGCGCTCGGCGAAGGTCTTGGCCGTCTCGACGCCGACCACGTTCCCGTCCCCGTCGAGGAAGTGGATGGGCCCCTCGACGTAGATGAACATGAGGATGTCCTCGGCCGGATCGGCGACCAGGGTGTGGGTGCTGTTGGCGACCTCGTAGACGAAGTCGCCGGGTGCCGCGGTCCAGTCGTGCTCCGCGTAGCTCCAGCGCCCGGAGATCGAGTAGGCGAGGACCCGGCCGAAGTGGTCGTGCACCCCCAGCTGGGCGCCCGCCTTCGCACGCAGCAGCACGACGGTCTCGTTGCGGGCGAGGTCGGCGGTGAAGATCTTGAGCTCGACGTCCTCGCTGTAGGGCGTGAACGGGTGCCAGTGGCGGGTCCCGGCACCGAAGTGGGCCGGGTCGAGCGACGTGGTGGTGGCCGGTGACGCAGTCATGTGCACTCCCTCGGTCGGTCCGTGCGAGGGATGCTATTGACGGGTGGAGCCGCTGGTCAGTGCACCAAAGTGGAGGGCCCGTCCGGCCCCCTGCGGCGGTACACCTGCCCCGCGGCGCGGGAGAATCCGTCCGGCAGGCCGACCGCCGTGAACGTGGCGGCGGCCTCGTCCATCTCTCCCGCCCAGCGCCACGCCTTGTCGCCGGAGCGCCGCACCGCCCTGTCGATCCGGGCGGTGCTGGTCGGGCTGTCCCGGATCGACCGCACCGCGCTGCGCCGCACCGGGCGGGTGGCCCGCGGCCCGGGGCAGGTGCGCGAGGGGCTGCGCTACGCCTGGCGCCACCGCGAGCTGCGCGCCTGCCTGTTCCTCGTGGCCGTGGTCGGGGTGTTCGGCCAGAACTTCCGCGTCGTCCTGCCGGTCATGGCCACCGACGTGCTGGGCGGGGACGCCGCCACCTACGGCTACCTCACCGCGGCGATGGGGCTCGGTGCCGTGGCCGGCGCGTTGGCGCCGCGTCACGGGAGGCGGTGACCGGACGCGCCCTGCTGGCCTGGACGGTCGTGTTCGACGTCGTCAACCTGCTGACGGCGCTGGTCGGCCACTTCGCCCTGGCGCTCGTCGCGCTGGCCACCGTGGGCGTGGCGAACATCCTGTTCAACACGCTCGCCCGGACCCTGCTGCAGCTCCACAGCGCCCCGGAGATGCAGGGCCGGGTGATGGCGCTGCACAGCCTGCTGTTCCTCGGCACAGCCTGCTGTTCCTCGGCACCACGCCGATCGGCGCGCCGCTGCTCGGCTGGGTGTGCGACGTCGCGGGCGTCCCGTGGGGCTTCGTCGCGGCGGGCGGGTCGGCGCTGGTGGCCGCCCTGGTCGTCGCCGCGCGGCTGGTGCCCCGGCGCGACGCGCGGGCGGCCGGTCGGTAGGTCGTCGAGCTCTCCGGCGTCGGGCGGTCGGCCCGTCGGTCGGGCGCGTGTGGTCGGTCGGCGATGGACCGGGCGGCGCGGGGTCAGCTGCGCGGCCGGCCGCGCCGCGCCTCCTCCTCGGCGGCCGCCCCGGCCAGCCAGATCCCGACGAGGACGGCGACGGTGACCACGGCCGCGGCCGGGCCGGTCAGGACGGCGAGCCCGACGAGCACGGCCACGGCCTCGGGCCAGGTCACGGTCGTCATGTCGCCCGCCGCTCCGGGGGGACGGTCGCCCGCAGCGGCCCGCGCCGCCCGCTGCGGGGGAGCGCCGTCGGGGGGCTCGCCCGGGCCGTCGGACCGGTCCCACAGCCACCGTCCGCTGTGCGGGAGCCACATGCCGATCACCTCCTCCTCCGAGCGTGCCCGACCGTCCCGGAGCCGGAACGCCGGTGGCCGGAACGTCAGGTGACCGTCAGGTGCCCGCGCCGCGGGCGAATCCCCAGGGATCCGCTGTAACCCGTGCCGGGTCCGCGGGGTCCTTCCTTCCGAGAGCCCACCCCGCCCCGCCCCCCGGCAGGGCCGCCCCAGGAGGATCCGATGTCCGAGTGCTACACCCCCGACCTGCCGACCGGGACCCCCGACCACGACGTCCCCGACTACGACGCCGCGACCCACGAGTACGTCGACCTCGACGGTGACGGCTACACCGAGACCACGCAGATCGACTCCAACGGCGACGGCCAGATCGACGCGGTGCTGACCGACGTCGACGGGGACTACTACGACGACATCGCCGCGTTCGACAACAACCCCGGCGACCACACGTTCGTCCCGGACGTGGTCGCGATCGCCGCGGACGCCGACGGCCTCGCCGACGTCATCTTCGACGACACCAACTTCGACGGGGTGTTCGACGCGGTCCTGCCCGGTGGGGACGAGCCGCTGCCCTACGCCAACCCCTACGAGCTCTCGGCCGGGGTGGCCCCGCTGGAGCACGCGCAGCAGTCCTGACCGTCCCGGAGCACCGAACGGCACGTCCGTCCACCCCGAGTGGACGGACGTGCCGTTCGTCGCGCGCGCGTCGCGGTCGTGGACCGGACGGGGGACGGCGCCCGGGGACGGCGGACGGGTCGCCGGTGGCGTGGCACGATCGCCGGGTGGCCAGCAGACCCGCCGCCGAGCAGCACCTCAAGGACCTCGCGCTGCTGCGCCGCGTCCGCGACCGGATCGATCGCGAGTACGCCCAGCCCCTCGACGTCGAGGCCCTGGCCCGCGGGGTGCACATGTCGGCGGGGCACCTCAGCAGGCAGTTCCGGCTGGCCTACGGCGAGTCGCCCTACAGCTACCTCATGACCCGGCGCATCGAGCGGGCGATGGCGCTGCTGCGCCGCGGGGACCTCAGCGTCACCGAGGTCTGCTTCGCGGTCGGCTGCTCCTCGCTCGGCACGTTCAGCACCCGCTTCACCGAGCTGGTGGGGGTGCCGCCCAGCGTCTACCGCCGGGAGCACGCCGAGGCCGCGGCCGGCATGCCGCCGTGCGTGGCGCGGCAGGTGACCCGACCGATCAGGAATCGAGAAGCACCCGTCCCCGCGCCGCACCTAGCGTGATCGGCATGGAACTCACCATCCACCAGGCCTTCCTCCCGCACGACGACCCCAAGGCGTCGCTCGCCTTCTACCGCGACACCCTCGGCTTCGAGGTCCGCAACGAGGTCGAGTACGGCGGGATGCACTGGATCACCGTCGGCCCGCCCGGCCAGCCCGGCACCTCGATCGTCCTGCACCCGCCAGGGGCCGACCCCGGCATCACCGACGACGAGCGCCGCACCATCGCCGAGATGATGGCCAAGGGCACCTACGCCAGCGTCACCCTGGCCACCGCCGACCTCGACGGCGCGTTCGAGCGCCTGCAGGCCGGCGACGCCGACGTGGTCCAGGAGCCGACCGACCAGCCGTGGGGCGTGCGCGACTGCGCGCTCCGCGACCCGGCGGGCAACATGATCCGCATCTTCGAGGTGGGATGAGCGCTCCGGTCACGGACCCGCCGGCCCGCTCCCGGGCGCAGCGGCGCCGCGACGCCGAGCACCGCCTCGCCCACGGCGTCGACCCGGGGGTGGCCACGGCCGCGGCCGACGGCACCCGGGACGTGTGCCTGGTCGAGGGCACGCGAGGGCCGCTGGACGGTCTGACCCGACCGCACCGACCCCACCCGACCCGAACGGGACCCGCAGGAGGAGAACACCGTGAGCACGGCCAGCACGACGGTCCCGCAGCCCGCGCTGCACGCCGCCGACAGTCACGACCTGATCCGGGTGCACGGCGCGCGGGTGAACAACCTCAAGGACGTCAGCGTCGAGATCCCGAAGCGGCGGCTGACGGTGTTCACCGGCGTGTCCGGCTCGGGCAAGAGCTCGCTGGTCTTCCACACGATCGCCGCGGAGTCGCAGCGGCTGATCAACGAGACCTACAGCGCTTTCGTGCAGGGCTTCATGCCGACGCTCGCCCGCCCCGACGTCGACGTGATGGACGGGCTCACCACGGCGATCATCGTCGACCAGCAGCGGATGGGGGTCGACCCGCGCTCCACCGTCGGCACCGCCACCGACGCCAACGCCATGCTGCGCATCTTGTTCAGCCGGCTCGGGCAGCCGCACATCGGCTCGCCCCAGGCGTTCTCGTTCAACGTCGCCTCGATCAGCGGCGGCGGCGCGGTGACCTTCGAGCGCGCCGGGAAGACGGTGAAGGAGCGGCGCACCTTCAGCATCACCGGGGGCATGTGCCCGCGCTGCGAGGGCCGGGGCGCGGTGAACGACATCGACCTGACCGCGCTCTACGACGAGACCAGGTCGCTGAACGAGGGCGCGATCACGGTCCCCGGCTACAGCATGGAGGGCTGGTACGGCCGCATCTACCGCGGCTGCGGCTGGTTCGACCCCGACAAGCCGATCGCGCAGTACACGGAGCGCGAACGGGCCGACCTGCTGTACAAGGAGCCCACCAAGATCAAGGTCGACGGCATCAACCTCACCTACCTCGGCCTGGTCCCGCAGATCCAGAAGTCCTACCTGTCCAAGGACATCGACGCGCTGCAGCCGCACGTCCGGGCGTTCGTGGAGCGGGTCGCGACGTTCACGACCTGCCCCGAGTGCGACGGCACGCGGCTGTCCGCGGAGGCCCGCTCGTCGAAGATCAGGGGGATCAGCATCGGGGACGCCTGTGCGATGCAGATCAGCGACCTCGCCGGCTGGGTGCGCGACCTGGACGAGCCCTCGGTCGCCCCGCTGCTGCAGAGCCTGCGGCACACGCTCGACTCCTTCGTCGAGATCGGGCTGGGCTACCTGAGCCTCGACCGGCCCTCGGGCACCCTGTCGGGCGGCGAGGCCCAGCGCACCAAGATGATCCGCCACCTCGGGTCCTCGCTCACCGACGTCACCTACGTCTTCGACGAGCCGACCGTCGGGCTGCACCCGCACGACATCGCGCGGATGAACGGGCTGCTGCGGCAGCTGCGCGACAAGGGCAACACCGTGCTGGTCGTGGAGCACAAGCCGGAGGCGATCGCGATCGCCGACCACGTCGTCGACCTCGGCCCCCTGGCCGGTTCCGCGGGCGGCGAGGTGGTGTTCGAGGGCAGCGTCGAGGGCCTGCGGGCCAGCGGCACGCTCACCGGCCGCCACCTCGACGACCGCGCGTCGCTCAAGCCCTCGGTGCGGACGCCGACGGGGGCGCTGGAGGTGCGCGGCGCCGCCACCCACAACCTGCGCGGCGTCGACGTCGACGTGCCGCTCGGCGTGCTGGTCGTCGTCACCGGGGTGGCCGGGTCGGGCAAGAGCTCGCTCATCCACGGCTCGGTGGCCGGGCGGGACGGCGTGGTGGCGATCGACCAGGGCGCGATCCGCGGCTCGCGCCGCAGCAACCCGGCCACGTACACGGGCCTGCTGGAGCCGATCCGCAAGGCGTTCGCGAAGGCCAACGGCGTCAAGCCGGCGCTGTTCAGCGCCAACTCCGAGGGCGCCTGCCCGAACTGCAACGGCGCCGGGGTGATCTACACCGACCTCGCGATGATGGCCGGCGTCGCCACCCCCTGCGAGGTGTGCGAGGGACGGCGCTTCGACGGGGCGGTGCTGGAGT
>JAPLAT010000013.1 GCA_026393175.1 Pseudonocardiales bacterium | reverse complement strand
CACCGACGCCCCCGACGCCCGCAGCTCCACCACCGACAGCTCCGCCACCCGCAGCTCCGCCACCGACAGCCCCGCAGCCGACGCCCGGGACCGCACCGGGTCGCCCGACGCCGGGCCGGCGCGCCCGTCCGGTCGCCGGAGATCCTCCCCGGGACGCCCGCCCCGGGTCCGGCCGTCCCCCACCCGCCCCGGCCGGGCGGCGGGGTCCCGCCGGCGTCGGCGGGGCGCCCTCGTGGCCGCGGGCGTGCTGGCCCTCGCGCTGGCCGTCGGCGTCGCCCTGGGCACGCCCCCCGCGCGCCCCGACGTCGGCAGGGTGGACCTGGTCGCCGTCGCACGGTCCACGGTCGGCCTCGACGACCTGGGGCCCCTCACCGACCCCGGGCGGCGGGCGGAGTGCCTGCGCCGCGTCGGGATCGGGGGCGAGGTCGCGGGCGGGCGCACGGTGCGGTTCGAGGGCGTCCCGGGCGTGCTGCTCGTCCTCACCACCGGTGTCCGGGGCGCGTTCCGGGTCGTGGTGCTCGACGACGCGTGCTCCCGCACGCTCGCCGACACGCGCCTGCCGTGACGGGCCCCTCCTGCCCGGTGCGGCATGGAATGCCCGGTCCTGGGATCGTGTTCGGGAGGGAGAAGGTCGCAGCAGGGGAGAGGACGGGAGTCACGTGACCACCGACAAGGTGCACGAGCTGATCATCATCGGCTCCGGGCCCGCGGGGTACACCGCCGCGATCTACGCGGCGAGGGCCCAGCTCGCGCCGCTGGTGTTCGAGGGGACGCAGTACGGCGGCGCCCTGATGACCACCACCGAGGTGGAGAACTACCCCGGCTTCACCGACGGGATCATGGGTCCCGAGCTCATGGAGCAGATGCGCGGCCAGGCCACCCGCTTCGGCGCGGACCTGCGCGCGGAGGACGTGGAGCAGGTCTCCCTGGAGGGCGACGTGAAGACCGTCGTCGCCAACGGGGTCACCTACCGGTCCCGCGCGGTCGTCCTCGCGATGGGCGCGGCCGCCCGCTACCTGGGCGTGCCCGGCGAGCAGGAACTCCTCGGCCGCGGCGTGTCCGCCTGCGCCACCTGCGACGGGTTCTTCTTCCGGGACCAGGACATCGTCGTGGTCGGCGGCGGCGACTCCGCGATGGAGGAGGCCACCTTCCTCACGCGCTTCGCCCGCACGGTCACGGTCGTCCACCGCCGCGAGGAGTTCCGGGCCTCCAAGATCATGCTGGAGCGCGCCCGGAACGACCCCAAGATGCGCTGGGCGCTCAACAGCGAGGTCGTCGCGGTGCACGGCGAGGGCAAGGTCACCTCGCTGACCCTGCGCGACACCGTCACCGGCGAGGAGCGCGAGCTGGAGGCCTCCGGCATGTTCGTCGCGATCGGTCACGACCCGCGCAGCGAGCTGGTCGTCGGGCAGGTCCCCGTCGACGAGGCGGGCTACGTCAAGGTCGCCTCGCCGAGCACGTACACCGAGGTCCCGGGCGTCTTCGCCTGCGGCGACCTCGTCGACCACACCTACCGCCAGGCCGTCACCGCGGCCGGGTCCGGCTGCTCGGCGGCGATCGACGCCGAGCGCTGGCTGGCGGAGGGTGCGGTCACCACCGAGATGGCGGGCGGTGGCTACGGCCAGGCGTCCGAGCAGGTCGCGGCCGTCACCGGCTGACCCACCAGAGATCACGAGGAGCACACACGAATGGGCAACAACACCGTCGACGTCACCGACGCCACCTTCGACTCGGACGTCCTGAAGAGCGACAAGACCGTCGTCGTCGACTTCTGGGCCACCTGGTGCGGCCCGTGCAAGATGGTCGCCCCGGTGCTGGACGAGATCGCGGGTGAGAACAAGGAGAAGCTGACCGTCGCGAAGCTCGACATCGACGCGAACCCGGAGACCGCCCGGAGCTTCAACGTGATGTCGATCCCCACGATGATCGTCTTCCAGGACGGCAAGCCCGTGAAGCAGATCGTCGGCGCCAAGCCGAAGGCCGCGCTGCTCTCGGACCTGGCCGACTACCTGGGCTGATCTGATCCGATCGGTCGAGCGGCCCACCTCCGTGCGGGGGTGGGCCGTTCGTACATCACGGTCCGGACACGCCAGAGGGTGGGCCGCTGCACGCCGGGCACCCCCCGGCAGGGCACAATGAGCGCCCTACCCGGACGGGTGGCGATGGCGACACCGAGCGAGGAGTGCATGCAGCTGCTGCGCCGAGGGGACAGCGGTCGGGCCGTGGTCGAGGTGCGCGCCACCCTGCGCCGCTTCGACCTGCTGGCCCCGCCCGTCCCGGGCGTCGTCGAGGAGCACTTCGACGCCGACGTCGAGCAGGCGGTCCGCGCGTTCCAGCAGCGCCGCGGCCTGATCACCGACGGCATCGTTGGTCCGGCCACCTACCGCGCGATGCGCGAGGCCGGCTGGTCGCTGGGCGACCGGATGCTCGCCCTGATGATCTCCGCGCCGATGAGCGGCGACGACGTGCTGGCGCTCCAGGAGCGGCTGCTCGAGCTCGGGTTCGACCCTGGACGCCCCGCGGGGATCTTCGACGAGCGCACCGAGGCCGCCCTGCGCGCCTTCCAGCGCGAGTACGGCCTGGTCCCCGACGGGCTGTGCGGCCCGGCCACCCTGCGGTCGCTCAAGCAGCTGGGCCGCAAGGTCACCGGCGGTCGCCCGCACCTGTTGCGTGAGCAGGAGCGGCTGCGCCAGGCCGGCCCGCGGATGCGCGGCAAGCGCATCGTCATCGACCCGGGGCACGGCGGCATGGACCGCGGCATCGTCCACGGCGACGTCACCGAGGCCGACCTGATGTGGGACCTCGCCCGCCGCCTCGTCGGGCGGATGACCGCCACGGGCATGGAGGCGCTGCTCTCCCGCCGCGAGGACACCTGCCCGGCCGAGGCCGAGCGCGCCGCGTTCGCCAACGACGCCGGCGCCGACCTCGTGCTGTCCCTGCACCTCGACGCCAACAGCAGCATGCACGCGCAAGGTCTGGCGACGTTCCACTTCGGCAACGGCTCCGGCGCCACCTCCACGGTCGGCGAGGCGCTGGGCGGGCTGATCCAGCGCGAGCTGCTCACCCGCACCGGCATGGCCGACTGCCGCACCCAGGCGCGGACGTGGGAACTGCTGCGGCTCACCCGGATGCCGGCCGTGCGCATCGAGGTCGGGTACCTCACCAACCTCGGCGACCGGCGCAACCTGCTGCGGCCCGAGTTCCGCGACGTCGTCGCCGAGGGCATCCTCGTCGGCGTGAAGCGGCTCTACCTGCTCGGCCAGAACGACCAGCCGACGGGCACGTTCACCTTCTCCGACGTTCTGGCCCGTGAGCTGGAGCGTGGCGGCGCGCAGGCCATCTAGCGCCCCTCGTACCGGCACTGGTCCGAACGGGTCACAACGGCCACCACAGCGCGCCCTGAGCGGGCCGCTGCGCGGTGATCAGAAGCGGGCCGGTACCCGCTCCACCGGAGCGGGGGCCTGCAGGGGAATGGTGATCGTGCCGAGCAACTGCTCGAGCGCGGCCTCCACGTCCTCCTTCCACGTCATGGCCGAGCGCAGCTCCATCCGCAGCCGCGGCCAGCGCGGGTGCGGGCGCACGGTCTTGAACCCGACGCTGCGCAGGAAGTCGACGGGGACGAGGCACCCCGGCTCGGTGCCCGGGCGAGCGTCGCCGAACGCCTCGACGGCCTTGACGCCGCGGCGGGTGAGGTCACGCACCACCGCCTGGGCGAGCATGCGGCCCAGGCCCTCGCCGGCGAACTCGGGCATCACCTGCATGGTGGTGAGGAGGACGGCGTCCGCGCTGACCGGGCCGGTGGGCATCTCCGCGGCCCGCGGGACGGCCGACGGGGGCGCGTACATCACGTAGCCGGCCGGGGCGCCGCCGACGTGGACGATGCGCCCGCACGAGCCCCACTCGAGCAGCAGCTCGGAGACCCACGCCTCCTTCTCCAGCTCCACGGACCCGAAGTCGACGGCCTGCTTGCCGAGGGACTCGGACAGCTCCCAGAACACGCACCGGCGACAGCGTTTGGGCAGATCGTCCAGATTGTCCAGAGTGATCGGCGCGGCGTGCCAGGACAACAGGACCTCCGGCGGCGGGTTCCTCGCGATGCCGCCGCCCGATGCGCCGACCACTGCGAGGGTAGATCGATGCAGGTCGCCCCGGTACCCCGCGTGCTGCGAGAGGCGCCTCACCCACGACGAAGGGCTGCCCACAACCCGTCCCGGTTACACTCGATCGGATTTCCCATCCCTGGAGGATCCGTGGCCGACGCCCTGCCCACCCCGCACAGCCCGTCCGCCCCGGCGCCGGCCGAGCGGTTCGCGGCACGGACGGCAGGGATGACGGCGTCGGAGATCCGGGCCCTGTTCGCGGTCGCCAGCCGCCCGGAGGTCGTCTCGCTCGCGGGCGGCATGCCCAACATCGCGGCCCTCCCGCTCGACGCCCTGTCGCACGAGGTCGCGGACCTCGTCGCCCGGGAGGGCCAGGTGGCCCTGCAGTACGGGTCCGCGCAGGGCGTCCCGGCGCTGCGCGAGCAGATCTGCGACGTGATGGCGCTGGAGGGCATCCGCGCCGACCCGAACGACGTCGTCGTCACCGTCGGCTCGCAGATGGCGCTGGACCTCATCACCCGCATCTACTGCGACCCCGGCGACGTCGTGCTCGCCGAGGGGCCGTCCTACGTCGGCGCACTCGGCAGCTTCGCCGCCTACCAGGCCCGCGTCGTCCACGTGGCGATGGACGAGCACGGGCTCGTCCCGGACCTGCTCCGGGAGGCGCTGCACTCCCTCGCGGGGCAGGGGATCACGCCCAAGTTCCTCTACACGATCCCGAACTTCCACAACCCGGCCGGCGTCACCCTCGCCGTCGCGCGGCGCGGTGAGGTGCTGGAGATCTGCGCGCAGTACGGCGTCGCGGTCGTGGAGGACAACCCGTACGGCCTCCTCGGGTTCAGCGGAACCGTCTACCCGGCGCTGCGGTCGATGGACCGCGACGTCGTCTACCTCGGATCGTTCTCGAAGACGTTCGCCTCCGGCCTGCGGGTCGGCTGGGCGCTCGTGCCGCCCGCGGTGCGCGACCGGCTCGTCCTCGCCGCCGAGTCCGCGACCCTGTGCCCGCCGTCTTTCAACCAGATGCTCGTGTCCCGCTACCTCGCCGGCCACGACTGGCGCAGCCAGGTGAAGACCTACACCGAGGCCTACCGCGACCGTCGCGACGCGATGCTGCGCGCGCTGGAGACCCACCTCCCCGAGGGTTGCAGCTGGAACGTCCCCGACGGCGGCTTCTACGTGTGGCTGACCGTGCCGGAGGGCGTCGACACGAAGGCGATGCTGCCGCGCGCGGTCACGGCCCGGGTCGCGTACGCGTCCGGCACGGGTTTCTACGCAGACGGGTTCGGCAGCCGCCAGCTGCGGCTGTCGTACTGCTACCCGACGCCCGAGCGCATCACCGAGGGCGTGCGCCGCCTCGCCGCCGTGCTCGAGGCGGAGCTCGACGTCATGCGCACGTTCGGCACCCCCGCCCGGCTGGGCGGGTCCACGCCCGGCCCCCAGGCGCCGTCGCCGCACACGCCGTAGAGAATGCCGGGGTGACCTCCCGGAACGTGGCCGTCCTGGCCGGTGGCCTGTCCCACGAGCGCGAGGTGTCGCTGCGCTCCGGCCGCCGGCTCGCCGGTGCCCTGCGCGCGGCGGGGCTCGCCGTCGTCGAATGGGACGCCGACGCCGCCCTGCTCTCCCGGCTGCGCGCCGAACCGCCGGACGCGGTGGCGATCGCACTGCACGGGGGAGAGGGCGAGAACGGCTCGATCCAGGCGGTGCTCGACCTGGTCGGCGTGCCGTTCGTCGGCACCCCCGCCTCGGCGTGCCGCCGGGCGTGGGACAAGCCGACGGCGAAGGCCGAGTTCGCCCGCGCCGGGCTCGACACCCCGGACTGGGTCGCGCTCCCGCACGCGACGTTCCGGGAGCTCGGCGCGCAGGCCGTCCTCGACGCGATGGTCGAGCGGCTCGGGCTGCCGCTGATGGTGAAGCCGGACCAGGGTGGTTCCGCGCTGGGCGCGCAGGTCGTGCACACCGCGGCCGACCTCCCGGCGGCGATGGTCAGCTGCCTCGCCTACGCCGACACCGTCCTCGCCGAGCGCTTCGTCGCCGGCACCGAGGTCGCCGTCTCCGTGGTGCAGATCGGCGACGAGCTCCGCGCCCTGCCGCCGGTCGAGGTGGAGGTCGTGGGCGGGGTCTACGACTACACCGCCCGCTACACCCCCGGCGGCGCCGGCTTCCACTGCCCGGCCCGGCTCGATCCGGCCGTCATGACCCTCCTCGAGGAGACCGCCCTCTCCGCGCACCGCCTCCTCGGCCTCCGCGACGTCTCCCGGATGGACGCCGTCGTGGACGCGGACGGCCGGGTGCAGATCCTCGAGGTGAACGTCTCCCCGGGCCTCACCGAGACCTCGCTGCTGCCCACTGCCGCGTCCGCCGCCGGGATCGACCTCGGCGACCTCTACGCCGGGCTCGTGGAGCGGGCTGTTTCACGTGAAACGGCGCGGGCCTGACCGGTCGTTGTTTCACGTGAAACGGGGTCGCGCTCCGGTGAAGCAGGGTGGATGACGGGCCGGTGTTTCACGTGAAACCGAGCGGTCGCCGGCGCGAATGGATGACCTGAACGGCGTCCGGCGGAGCTGACCGGCAGCCGGCGCCTGACCCGACAGCCGGAGCGCACCGCACCCGGCGCCGCCGACGCCCACTTCAGGAGCGATCGTCCCGACAGCCGGTGGATCGATCCGCACCCGGTGCGATCACGCCGCTCCGACGCACGAGCGCACGTCCGTCCGCGAGCGCGCACGGGTGGTGCCGAGTCCGCCCTCCGCACGACGGGGATGCCGGAGCCGCCCGCCGGACTCGGCCGCGGGCATGCGGCTGACCGGGTAGGAACGGGACCGCGACCGCGGGGCCGCGGCGCGCGTGGGCGGCCGGGCGGCGCTCGACGGCGAGCGCACAGCAGGGTCGGCCCAGCCCGAACCACCGGTGGAGCCCGGCGGCCCGCACCCGACCTCGACGACGCGGAGCTCACCGCCACGCCGTATGGCCGCCCCACGACGCAAGGCCAGCACACCGTGCGGAACCGACCACGCCGTGCGAACCGAGCACGCCGGGCCGGCTCCACCCGGATACGGGCCGATCCGTGTCGTCGGCCGGACCGCACATCCTCGACCACACGAGGCGGGGACCGCGCACGACCCACCGACACCAGGTCCG
>JAPLAT010000664.1 GCA_026393175.1 Pseudonocardiales bacterium | reverse complement strand
GGAGTCCAGGCCGAGCGAGGACAGGGCGTCGCGCTCGGCCCGGGCCATCTGCGCGCAGGTGCGGCCGCCGTCCCAGCGGGTGTCGCGGCAGAAGGCGCGGGGCCGGCCGCCCTGCGGTCCGGGTGGCGGCAGCTCGGCCCGGCAGCGGCTGTAGCCGCAGCGAACGACGGTTTCTATCACCGCAACACGGTATCAGTACCGCAATACCGAACCAGCCACCGACGAAACTTGTGTTTCGTCGGTGGTAGCGTGCGCGCATGACGACCGGGGCCCTCGCCGTGCTGGAGTCGCTGCCCGCCGGCCCGGAGCAGGCGCGGGAGTGGCCCGGCGTCGCCGATCCGGACGTCCTGCGCGAGCAGATCGCCGACTGGCTCTCCGGTTATGCCAACCCCGGCACGCGCCGGACGTACGCCTACGGCCTGGGGCTGCCCGTGGCGTGGGCCGACCCGCGGCCCGCACGGGAGCCGGTGCGCACTCCCCCGCCCGCTCCGCGCGGCCCGCTGCACGACCTGGCCTGGTTCCGCTGGTGCGCCGGGCGCGGGCTGGACCCGCGCGCGGCGGGCGCCCGGGAGGTCAAGGCCTGGCTGCACGCGCTGGACGCCGCGGGGGCCCGGCCGCGCACCCGGCGGCGGATGCTGTCGACGGTGTCGGCGCTCTACGGCCACCTCGCCGAGGCCGGGGTGGTCACGGCGAACCCGGCAGCGCTGGACCGCTCCCGGCTCGGGCTCGCGGCCAGCGCCCGCGACGCCTCCCCCACCGTCCGGCTCACCGCGGCGCAGCTCGCGGCCCTGCTGGACTCCGCCGCGAAACTGCGGACCACGCCGCTGCTGGCCCGCCGCGCGGTGGCCGTCGTCGCCCTGTTCACCCTCGGCCTGCGGGTCTCGGAGCTGGCCGCGCTCACCCGCGACGACCTGCGCCGCACCGGCGGCGAGGACGTCCTGCGGGTGCTCGGCAAGGGCGGGGTGCACCGCGAGGTCTACCTCACCGACCTGGCCCGGTCGGCGCTGGAGGCGTACCTGGCCGAGCGGGACCGGCACGGCGGCGACGCGGTCCCGGCCCCGCGGGGGCGCACGCGGGCCGGGTCGTCACCGCTGGTCGCGACGCGGGAGGGCGGCCCCTGCGCGCGCGCCGACCTGTGGGCGCTGCTGCGCCGGGTCGCCCGCGCGGCCGGCCCGGAGCTCGACGGCGTGCGCGACCGCGTGCACCCGCACGCCCTGCGCCACGCCTACGTGACGATCGCGCTGGAGCAGGACGCCGCGATCCAGCACGTGCAGGCCGACGTCGGGCACGCGTCCATCGCCACCACCCAGCACTACGACCGGGGGCTGCGCACGCGCGCCACGACGGCGGCCGACCGGGTGGCCGCGGCGATCGCGGCCACCCGGCCCACGGGCACGGAGCCCGCTACCGCTTCGTCGGCTCCACCTCCGTGACCTCCCCGGTGCGCAGGCGCTCGCGGAAGTCCCGCATCTCGTGCTTGACCACGGGGGCCAGCAGGTACAGCCCGATGATGTTCACCAGCGCCAGCAGGAACAGCACGGCGTCGGCGAAGCTGAGGACGCTGCCCAGCGTCAGCACCGAGCCCACGACGACGAACAGCGTGAACACGACCTGGTAGGCGCGCTCGGAGAGCGTGCTGCGGCCGAACAGGTAGGTCCAGGCCTTCTGCCCGTAGTAGCCCCAGGTGATGATCGTCGATACGGCGAAGAGCACGACCGCCACCGTCAGCACGTAGGGGAACCACGGCAGCACGGTGCCGAACGCGTCGGAGGTGACGAGGACGCCGTCCGGGGTGTCACCGCCGGCCAGCGCGGTGGCCTGCGCGTCGCGCCAGAACGCCGTCCCGGCGATGACGATGGTCAGCGCCGTCATCGTGCAGATGACGACGGTGTCGATGAACGGCTCCAGCAGGGCGACGTAGCCCTCGGTGACCGGATGCCGGGTCTTCACCGCGGAGTGCGCGATCGGGGCCGACCCGATGCCCGCCTCGTTGGAGAACGCGGCCCGCTGGAAGCCGACGATCAGCGCACCCACGGCGCCACCCGCGACCCCGGCACCGGTGAACGCCCCGGCGAGGATGGCCCCGAAGGCGGCGGGCACCTGCGGCAGGTTCACGGCGATGACGACGAGGCACGCGGTGACGTAGACGATCGCCATGGCCGGCACGAGCTTGCTGGTGACGCGGCCGATCACGGTGATGCCGCCGAACACCACGGCCCCCACCAGCGTGGCCAGGACGATCCCGAAGATCAGTGCGGCGCCGTCGCTGCCCAGCGGGCCGGTGTCGCCGCCGGTGACGCTCTGCAGCTGCGCGAAGGTCTGGTTGGCCTGGAACATGTTGCCGCCGGCGATGCCGAAGAACAGGATGAACAGCGCGGCCAGTGCGGCCAGCACGCGCCCGACGACCCGGCCGGTCGCGCCGGGCAGCCGCTCGGCGACGCCCCGGCGCAGGTAGTGCATCGGCCCGCCGGACACCGTGCCGTCGGGGTGCACCTCGCGGTAGCGCACACCGAGCGTGCACTCCACGAACTTCGTGCACATCCCGAGCAGCCCGGCGACGATCATCCAGAACGTGGCGCCCGCCCCGCCGATCGTCACCGCCACGCCGACACCGGCGATGTTGCCCAGCCCCACCGTCCCCGACACCGCCGAGGACAGCGCCTGGAAGTGCGTGATCTCGCCCGGGTCGTCGTCGCGGGAGTAGCGGCCCCGGACCAGCCGCAGGGCGAGGCCCACCGAGCGGAACTGCACGAAGCCGAAGTACACCGTGAAGATCACGGCGGCCAGCACGAGCCAGCCGACGATCCAGGGGAAGTCGATCCCGAGGAACGGCAGCGGGATCTCCGCGAACACGAACTCCGAGACGGCGTCGGATATCGGGGTGAACAGGTCGTTGATCGCCTGCTCGATCCCGGCGAGGGTCCCGCCGCCGGGATCGAGGGGCATGGCATGGGAGGGCATGACCGCACAGGAAATCGGACGAACGCCGCGAGGGCAACCGGAGGTGACGGATCATCCGGCCACGACGAGCAGGACGGTCGCCCCGGTCGCCGCCAGCGTGCGCACGTGGTTCCACGCCGTCCAGCGGGTGCGGTAGCGCTCCCAGGGCAGCGTGCGGGCGGCGAGGGCGTCGTTCAGCGGCACGTTCACCGCGACGGTCACGCCGAACGCCCCGACGAGGTGCAGCGCCGCGCCCACGATCGCCGGGCCCGGCCCGCCGGTCACCACCGCCGCCACCGCCAGCGCCAGGCAGGCCAGCGCCGAACCGGTGAACACGCCCAGGAACAGCGGGTTGAGCACCGCGGCGTTGATCGCGCGCATCGCGTCGGCCCCGGTGTCGCCGGGCAGCCGGGCGAGCGCGGTCATGACGCCCCCGGAGAACGCGAGGAGCAGCCCGGCCACCAGCCCGCAGCCGACGGCGGCGACGACCCGCAGCACCTCGGTGACCGCCGCGCCGGTCACGCGATCAGCTCCTCGACGACGGCGGCGAACGGGGTGGGGGTGCTGGTCGCCGCGGACCGGCCGGCGAGCGAGCGGATCCGCCCCTCGTTCAGCGCCG
>JAPLAT010000538.1 GCA_026393175.1 Pseudonocardiales bacterium | reverse complement strand
TCACCGCCGCCTTCGCGAGCCGTACCCGCGACGAGTGGGCCGAGGTCTTCGCCGGCACGGACGCCTGCGTCACCCCGGTGCTGGCGTTCGGCGAGGTCGCCGCGCACCCGCACGTCGCGGCGCGCGGCACCATCGTGGAGTCGGGCGGGGTGCCGCAGGCCGCCCCCGCGCCGCGGTTCTCCCGCACCGCACCGGCGGTGCCCGCCGCGGCGGCGCCCGCGGAGCCGGTGGACGCGGTCCTCGACGACTGGGCCTGACCCCGGCTCGAGGACGCGGAGCAGGCTCAGCGTTCCAGCCGCACGTCCACCTCGCGGTCGACGTAGTCCCACTCCGGCGTGGCGCGCAGGGCGGACACCAGGTCCTCGAAGCCCGCGGCGTCCGCAGGGGCGTACTCGAACCACGTGAGGAAGTCGAACGGCTCGCCCAGGTCGCGTCCGTGGTGCAGCCGCCGCGCGACGGCCGGCAACGACCGCATCCCGAGGGTGACGTGGCGCGAGCGCTCCTCGAGGATCTCGCGCCGCTCGTCCTGGGCCAGCGCCCACCATCGGGGGGACTTGCGGACGGGGATCAGCGCCGCCCGGGTCGCCCCGTCCCGCCCCAGTGCCGGGGACCGCGCCGCGAGGGCGCGCGACTCGGCGGCGGTGACGTAGCGGGCGTGGCTCACCACGCCGCGCAGCGTCCACACCGCGCCCGCGCCGTCCGGCCCGGGTCCCTCGTGCACGGCCAGGCGCTCGGCACCGGCCAGGCCCTCGCCCACGACGGCGGTCGAGGCCGTCACGCGCCACGGGCCGTGGGCGCCACCGACGAAGGACACGGGGAGGACGGTCACGGGGCCAGTCTCGGTCATCCGGGCCCGCTCCCCGCTTACCGATCGGTGACGGACGTGGCCGGTCGGCAGCAGCGGGGACGACGCGGAGCCCGGGGCCGCTCCACCGGACCCCGCAGACGACGAACGGCCCTCCCGCGCGGGTGCGGGAGGGCCGTTCGCGGCGTGCGCGGATCAGACCGTGGGCCGGATCAGACGGTGGGCTCGTCGACCAGGAGGTTGCGCGTGCGGTTCGGGTCCACCGGGATGCCCGGTCCGGTGGTGGTCGAGACCGTGATCTTCTTGATGTAGCGCCCCTTGGCGGCCGACGGCTTGGCCCGCAGGATCTCGTCCAGCGCCGCGCCGTAGTTCTCCACCAGCTTGTCGGTGTCGAACGAGGCCTTGCCGATGACGAGGTGCAGGTTCGCCTGCTTGTCGACCCGGAAGTTGATCTTGCCGCCCTTGATGTCGGCGACGGCCTTCGTGACGTCCGGGGTGACCGTGCCGGTCTTCGGGTTCGGCATCAGGCCACGCGGGCCCAGGATGCGGGCGATCCGGCCGACCTTGGCCATCTGGTCCGGCGTCGCGATCGCGGCGTCGAAGTCCAGCCAGCCGCCCTGGATGCGCTCGATGAGGTCCTCGGCGCCCACGACGTCGGCGCCCGCGGCCTCGGCCTCGGCGGCCTTGTCGCCGGTGGCGAACACGATCACGCGGGCGGTCTTGCCGGTGCCGTGCGGCAGGTTGACCGTGCCGCGGACCATCTGGTCGGCCTTGCGGGGGTCGACACCCAGCCGCATCGCGACCTCGACGGTGGCGTCCATCTTCTCGCTGGAGGTCTCCTTGGCGAGGTTCGCCGCCTCGAGCGGGCTGTAGAGCCGCTCGCGGTCGATCTTCTCCGCCGCCTGGCGGTAGTGCTTGCTGCGCTGTGCCATCTGAATCGTCTCCTCAGACTGTGGTGCGGGCCGCGCCCGGCCCTCCCACGACTACTCGGGGCTGATCAGCCGGTGACGGTGATCCCCATGGACCGGGCGGTGCCGGCGATGATCTTGGCGGCCTGGTCGAGGTCGTCGGAGTTGAGATCGGCCATCTTGGTCTGGGCGATCTGCCGCACCTGCTCCATGGTCACCGAGGCGACCTTGGTGGTGTGCGGCGTTCCGCTGCCCTTCTCGACACCCGCGGCCTTGAGCAGCAGGCGCGCGGCCGGCGGCGTCTTCAGCGCGAACGTGAAGGAACGGTCCTCGAACACCGAGATCTCGACGGGGACGATGTCGCCCCGCTGGGACTCGGTGGCCGCGTTGTAGGCCTTGCAGAACTCCATGATGTTGACGCCGTGCTGGCCCAGTGCGGGGCCGACCGGCGGGGCCGGGGTGGCGGCCCCAGCCTTGATCTGGAGCTTGATGATCGCGGAGAGCTTCCGCTTCTTGGGGGGCATCTCGGGTTCCTTCTAGATCTTGGACACCTGGCTGAACGCCAGCTCGACGGGAGTCTCCCGACCGAAGATCGACACCAGCACCTTGAGCTTCTGGGCGTCGACGTTGACCTCGTTGATGGTGGCCGGGAGGGTCGCGAACGGCCCGTCCATCACCGTGACGGACTCGCCGACCTCGAAGTCGACCTCGACCGTCGCCTTGCTGCCCGAGCCGCCGCCCGACTCGGACTTGCCGCCCGCGGCGGCGGCCGCCTTGGGCTCGGGCTTGGGCAGGAGGAACTTGATGACCTCGTCATGGGTCAACGGGGTGGGGCGCTGCATCATTCCGGCCCGCTGCGTCACGCCGACGAAGCCGGTGACGCCGGGGGTGTTGCGCACCGCGCCCCACGACTCGTCGTTGAGGTCCATCCGCACCAGGATGTAGCCGGGCAGCACCTTGCGCTGCACCTGCTTGCGCTGGCCGTTCTTGATCTCGGTGACCTCCTCGGTGGGCACCTCGACCTGGAAGATGTAGTCCTCGACGTCGAGCGTCTGCACGCGCGTCTCGAGGTTGGTCTTCACCTTG
>JAPLAT010000129.1 GCA_026393175.1 Pseudonocardiales bacterium | reverse complement strand
CTACATCGTCTACGGGCCGCTGGCCAACCGGGCCACCTCGGTGATGTACGAGGGCACGCCCAACACCCCGCACGAGGGGCGGCACTGGGAGATCGTGCAGAAGTACGGCGTCTCCATCTACTACACCGCGCCCACGCTCATCCGCACGTTCATGAAGTGGGGCAAGGAGATCCCGGAGAAGTACGACCTCTCCAGCCTCCGCGTGCTCGGCAGCGTCGGCGAGCCGATCAACCCCGAGGCCTGGATGTGGTACCGGGACAACGTCGGCCGCGGCAACTGCCCGATCGTCGACACGTGGTGGCAGACCGAGACCGGCGCCATCATGATCGCGCCGCTGCCGGGCGTCACGGCGACGAAGCCGGGCTCGGCGATGCGGACGCTGCCGGGCATCAGCGCGGAGGTCGTGACGGAGGAGGCCGAGCCGGTCGGCCCGGGCGGCGGCGGGTACCTCGTGCTCGACAAGCCGTGGCCGTCGATGCTGCGCGGCATCTGGGGCGACGAGGAGCGCTACCGCGACACCTACTGGAGCCGGTTCGCCGACCAGGGCTACTACTTCGCGGGTGACGGCGCGAAGTACGACGACGACGGCGCCATCTGGCTGCTGGGCCGCGTCGACGACGTGATGAACGTGTCCGGGCACCGCATCTCCACCACGGAGGTGGAGTCGGCGCTGGTCAGCCACCCGACGGTGGCCGAGGCCGCGGTCGTCGGGGCGTCGGACGAGACCACCGGGCAGGGCATCGTCGCGTTCGTCATCCTGCGCGGCAACGCCGCCAAGGACGGCGGCGAGGACGCGATCAAGGCGCTGCGTGACCACGTCGCCAAGGAGATCGGGCCGATCGCGAAGCCGCGCCAGATCATGGTCGTGGAGGAGCTGCCCAAGACGCGCTCCGGCAAGATCATGCGCCGGCTGCTGCGCGACGTCGCCGAGAACCGCGAGGTCGGCGACGTCACCACGCTCGCCGACTCCACGGTGATGGACCTCATCTCCGCCGGGCTCAAGGACGGCAAGTCGGAGGACTGAGCGGCGGCGGGTCGGGCATCCTGGGCGGGTGCCCGACCTGCCCGTCAGCCGAGCGCTGGTGCTGCCCGAGCGGGAGCTGCACTGGCGGTTCTCGCGCGCCTCGGGGCCCGGCGGGCAGGGCGTGAACACGACGGACTCGCGCGTCGAGCTCTCGTTCGACCTCGCCGGCTCCCCGTCGGTGCCCGAGCACCTGCGGGCCCGCGCGCTGGACCGGCTCGCGGGCCGGCTCGTCGACGGCGTGCTGGTCGTCGTCGCCTCCGAGCACCGCAGCCAGCTCCGCAACCGCGAGGCCGCGCGCGAGCGCCTCGCGGCGACGCTGCGCGGGGCCACGGCGGCGGACCCGCCCGCGCGCCGGCCCACGAGGCCGTCGAGGAACGCGAAGCGGCGGCGGATGGACGAGAAGACGCGCCGGGGCCGGATCAAGCGGCTGCGGGGGCGGCCCGAGGAGTGAGCGACCCTGCCGATCGGGTGAGGCTCCGTTAGGATCCCGTGAGGGTGCGCCGGGAAGTCTGGTCGGCAACGTCGTCGCCGTACCCCGAGAACCCCCGGAGCCGCCCGTGATCGCGCCCCGCCGCCTCGTCGCCCCCGTCAACGAGTTCGCCCGCTACCTCCGCACCGAGACCGTCGGTGGGATGGTCCTGCTGGGCGCCACCGCGATCGCCCTGATCTGGGCGAACTCGCCGTGGTCGGGGGCGTACACGGCGATGCGGGAGACCGTCGTCGGGCCCGCCGCGCTGCACCTGGACCTCACGCTCGCGCAGTGGGCCACCGACGGCCTGCTGGCGATCTTCTTCTACGTCGTGGGCCTGGAGCTCAAGCGCGAGCTGGTGATCGGCGAGCTGTCGACGGTGCGGCAGGCGCTGTTGCCCGTCGCCGCGGCGCTCGGGGGCATGGTGGTCCCCGCGGGGATCGCGCTCGCCGTCGGCTGGGGGGCGCCCGGCATGGACCAGGCCTGGGCCATCCCCGTCGCCACCGACATCGCGTTCGCGCTCGGTGTGCTCGCCCTGGCCGGCTCGGCACTGCCGGTGACCGCGCGAGTGTTCCTGCTGGGTCTGGCCGTGGCCGACGACCTGGGCGCCATCGCCGTCATCGCGTTCCTGTTCAGTGACGGCCTGCAGCTGCTCGCGCTGCTCGGCGGCGCGCTCGCCGCGGCGCTCTACTGGTACCTGCAGCGGCGCCGCGTCCGCGCCTGGTGGATCTACGTGCCGCTCGGTGTCGCCACCTGGGTGGCGATCCACGAGGCCGGTATCCACGCGACGATCGCGGGCGTCCTGCTGGGCCTGCTCACCCGCGTCAAGGCCGACCCGGGCGAGGAGTACGCCCCGGCGCTGCGCCTGGAGCACCGGCTGCAGCCGTGGTCGGCGGGGCTCTGCGTCCCGGTGTTTGCGCTGTTCGCGGCCGGGGTGCCGGTCGGCGCGGACGCGCTGCGCGAGGTGTTCACGACGCCCGTCCCGCTCGCGGTGATGTCCGGCCTGCTGTTCGGCAAGATCATCGGAATCCTCGGGTTCGCCGCGCTGGCCATCCGCATCACGCCGGCCTGCCGGCCGCGCGGGCTGAGCTGGCGGGACATGGCCGCGGTGTCGATGCTCGGCGGGGTGGGCTTCACGGTGAGCCTGCTGATCGCCGAGCTGTCCCTGGCCGACGTGCCGGAGGTGCTCGACCCGGCCAAGGCCGCGGTCCTGCTGGCCTCGGCCGCCGCCTCGCTGATCGGGGCCGCGATGCTCGTCCGGCGGGGCCGGGTGCACTCGGCGTTGGAGGACGACCCCGACCCGGCCGGGTGACGGCGCGGGGCGCCTGACCGGGCACGTGCCCGGGGGCCGTGGAAGGATGGCCGCCGATCATCGATTCGGGCAGCACGTGCAGGAGGACAGCGTGGCCAGCAGCCCCAACGGCGCGGAGGTTCCCCCCGTGCTGCCCTCGATCCCGCTCTCCAAGGAGCCGGTCACCCGCGCGGCGGACCAGTCGATCGGCGGCCTCGTCCGTGAGGCGACCGCCCAGGTCTCCACGCTCGTCCGCGCCGAGGTCGAGCTCGCCCGCGCCGAGGTCACCGCCGAGGTGCGCAAGGGGCTGCAGGGCAGCGTCTTCTTCATCGTCGCGCTCGTCGTCGCCCTGTTCAGCCTGTTCTTCCTGTTCTTCGCGCTCGGGGAGACGCTCGCGCTGTTCCTCAACCGGTCGGCGTCGTTCTGGATCGTCTTCGGGCTCATGATCCTCGTCGCCGGGCTGTTCGGGCTGCTCGGCTACCTGCGGGTGCGGCGCATCCGCAAGCCGGAGCGGACGATCTCCTCGCTGAAGGAGTCGGCGCAGGTGCTGTCCCGCCGCGGCCACGACGACCACCGCCGGCTGAACTGACCCGTGCGCGCGCCGGATCCGTCCGCGGTACGGCACCCCGGCCCCTGGCGGCACCGGGCGGTCTCCGCCAACGGCATCCGGCTGCACGTCGCCGAGTGCGGTGAGGGCCCGCTCGTCGTGCTGCTGCACGGCTTCCCCGAGTACTGGTGGTCGTGGCGCCACCAGCTCGTGGCACTCGCGGAGCAGGGGTACCGGGCCGTGGCCGTCGACCTGCGGGGCTACGGCGACTCCGACAAGCCCCCGCGGGGCTACGACCTGTGGACCCTCGCGGGTGACGTCTCGGGGCTGATCGGTGCGCTCGGGGAGTCCCGGGCGCACGTCGTCGGGCACGACTGGGGCGGCATCATCGCGTGGACGCTGGCCGCCCTGCACCCCCGCCGGGTGCGCTCGCTGGCCGTCGTCGGGGCGCCGCACCCGCTCGCGATCCGCTCGTCGGTGCTGCGCGACCCGCGCGGCCAGGGCCGGGCCACCGTCTCCTACGCGCTGGGCTTCCAGCTGCCGCGGTGGCCCGAGCGCTCGCTGACCGCGGCCGGCGGCGCCCGGGTCGGCCGGATCATGCGCACGTGGGCGGGGGCGGAGTGGGCGGCGACACCGGAGTTCGCCGACGCCGCGGCCCGCTGCGGCGAGGCGATCCGCGTGCCGGGGGTCGTGCACTGCGCGATGGAGTACTACCGGTGGGCGTTCCGCTCGCAGTTCCGCGGCGACGGTCGGCGGTTCGCCGCGGCCGTCGCGCGGCCGGCCACGGTGCCGGTGCTCCAGGTGCATGGCGCCGACGACCCGTGCCTGCTCCCCGCGACCGCCCGGGCCTCGGCGCCGTGGGCGGGCCCGGCGCACCGGCTGGAGGTGCTGCCCGGCACCGGCCACTTCCCCCACCAGGAGCGGCCCGGCGTCGTCGATGCGCTGCTGACCGGCTTCCTGGGCGGCGACTAGCCCGACTCGCGCGCACCGAGACCCCGACTCGCGCACGCTCACGCCCCGACTCGCGCACGGTGGGGCCCCGACTCGCGCGTGCCCAGACCCCGACTCGCGCACGCTCACGCCCCGACTCGCGGGCGGTCGGGGCCCGACTCGCGGGCGGTCAGGGCCGAGTCGCGGGGGGCGGGGCGGGTCAGCGGAGGGCGCGGGCGGCGACGGCGGTGTCGGGGTTGTCGGCGAAGACCCCGTCCACCCCGGCGGCGAAGAAGGCGGCGTACTCGGCGAAGGCGTCGCCGTAGTCGGTGGGGGAGGCGCCGCGGCGCAGGTCGGCGGGCAGGAACTGGTTCTCGTTGCGGAACGTGTAGGGGTGCACGAGCAGCCCGGCGGCGTGGGCGGCGTCGACGAGCCCGGTGGGGGCCGCGAGGTTCCCGTCCGCGTCCCGGGCGACCACCAG